>JASHTA010000053.1 GCA_030040795.1 Gammaproteobacteria bacterium
TATAGAGCGGGATGACGTGATCGCCCTTCTTGACCGAGCTCACACCGGGGCCTACGTCGACCACGATGCCCGCGCCTTCGTGGCCGAAAATCACCGGAAAGAGTCCTTCCGGATCCGCTCCCGAGCGCGTGAACTCGTCCGTGTGGCAGACCCCGCTCGCCTTGATCTCGATCAGGACCTCTCCCGCCTTCGGTCCCGCCAAATCGAGCGTCACCACTTCGAGCGGCTTGCCCGCCTGGTACGCAATCGCTGCCCGGGTCTTCATGCAATCCCCTTTCGCGGCGAGCCTGACTCGGCGCCGGCCGGCGGCCGAAGCCGTCCCCCCGTTTGGCGGGTCGTCCCGGCAGGTCCGCGTCCGGACCAGCCGGGCTCACCCCCCGTCTGGCATCTTCTGCAGGTCTTCGCTTGGTGCGAGCGGAGTGTAAGCTATCTTGGGGCACGCTGAGGAGACGTGCCGCAGGTCGAAGCCGCCGCTTCAGGGTCGCCGCGTTAAGGGCGGCGCGTTAAGGACGCCGCCGCTTCACGGGCGCCGCGTCAAGGGCGCCGCCGCTTCGGAGGGTGCTTCGCCAAGGGCCGAGACAGGGGCCGCCGCTCGGCGCTCTTCGGCTCCCGAGGCGAGGCGGAGCCGCCCGCGAGCCATGCAAGCCGCTCGGCCGCCACATCGTGGCTGGCATGCTCCACTTCGCGGTACGCGGCGATGAGCTTGCGGCCGAACACCGTGAGCTGCGCTCCACCGCCTCCGGCGCCTCCGACGCTCGTCGTGGTGACCGGCTCGCCGAGGGCATGATTGAGGTCATCGAGCAGCAGCCAGGCGCGCCGGTAGCTCATCCCGAGATCGCGCGCCGCCTGCGAGAGCGACCCGCTCGTCTCGATGTGCTCGAGCAGGGCGATTTTCCCCGGCCCGATGGAACTCTGCGGACCGATATCGATCCGCAACCGGACTTCGACGGACGCTCCGCGCTGACTCACGCGCCCTATGTTAGCTCAAGTTGGGCTTGCGCCCGGCGCGCCGATTTTCCATAACCGGGGGCGCGGTGCGTCCCGAGCCTCGGCTTGGCCCGGGCCGGCGCCAGCCCCGAGGCGCTCCGCGCCGAGACTCGCGGTGCGTGCGGCGATCCGCTAAAATCTCGCCCCCGCCGCTCCGGGGGTGCGCTGGAGCGGGGTCTCGAGGAGACGGTCATGGCAATCGAGCACGCACGGATCTGTGGAGCCTGCGAGAGGGAGTGCCCGAGCTGGGCGAGCCGCTGTCCCTCCTGCGGCAGCCTCTCCCTGGTGCACCGGATCACCATCGTCCCCATTCCCGCGCCGATTGCGACGATCGCCGGCGCCCAGCCGGCCCGCAAGAGGGTAATGCGCTCCCGCATCGCCGCTGCCGGCCGCGAGCTTCCTCGGCAGGGCACGACGCTTTACAGCGAGCGGACCTTACGCTAGCGTGCCCTGAGCCCTAGCGTTCGAGGCCCCGCCGGCAGCCGACGGGGCCTCGTCGTTTTGGGGACCCGTCCCCGATGCGTCACTCACGGAGATCATGCATGCGATCCGGTCTTCCCCCCTCGGCAGCGCCCGTCGTCGCCATCGTGGGAGCCACCGGTGCGGTCGGTGTGGAGCTGATCCGCTGCCTCGCGGTGCGGAGCTTTCCGCTCTCCGAGCTGCGCCTTTACGCCTCGGCCCGGTCGGCGGGCAAGACGCTGCCGTTCCAAAACCAACCGGTCGCTGTTCGCGAGCTCACCGGCGAGGCCTTCAAGGGAGTGGACATCGCGCTGTTCTCGGCCGGAAGCGGCATCTCCAAGCGCTTCGCCCCGATCGCCGCGAGCGACGGTGCCGTCGTCGTCGACAACTCGTCCGCATTCCGGATGGACCCTGCCGTGCCCCTCGTCGTGCCGGAGATCAATCCGCAGGCCCTCCGCTCCCATCAGGGCATCATCGCCAATCCCAACTGCTCGACGATCATCTCCATCACCCCGCTCTGGCCGATCCATCGCGTCAATCGCATCCGGCGCATGATCGTCGCGACGTATCAGGCGGCCTCCGGCGCCGGAGCCGCCGCGATGGAGGAGCTGCGCGAGTCCACACGGGCCTATCTCGAGGGCCGTCCCTACGAGCAGCGGGTGCTCCCGCATCCCTACGCATTCAATCTCTTCAGCCACAACTCGAGGATCGACCCCGCGACCGGCTACAACGAGGAGGAGACGAAGGTCATCCGCGAGACGCACAAGATCTTCGGCGACGACGCCATCCGGATCTCGGCGACCTGCGTGCGAGTGCCGGTGCTGCGCGCGCACTGCATCGCGATCCACTTCGAGTGCGAGCGGCCCATCGCCCCGGCCGAGGTTCGTGACATCGTCGCCACCGCCCCCGGCGTCAAGCTGGTCGAGGATCCGGAGCGGAATTACTTTCCCATGCCGAAGGATGCCTCCGGTGCCGATCCCATCCTCGTCGGCCGCATCCGCCAGGATACGAGCGATCCGAGCGGCCGCTCCATCGCGCTCTTCGTCGCGGGGGATCAGCTGCTCAAGGGCGCGGCGCTCAATGCCGTGCAGATCGCGGAGGCTCTGCTGCCGAGCCGAGCGATGCCGCCCAGTTGAAGCGATGGGGCGGCGCGCGTCAGGCGCCGCTCTTGACTTCGGACGCGTTGTCGACGCCGACGATCAATCGCGTGGCGCTCGCGAACGCGTACGGCATGATGTTGAGGTTGAGCGGAGCGGGCGAGCCCTCGAAGACACGGCCCGACATGTCGTAGCGCGATCCGTGGCAGGGGCAGAGCCACCCGCCGGGCCAGTACTCTCCGAGCGTGGGATCGTGCGGGTCGAAGTAGGGCTTCGGCAGGCAACCGAGGTGCGTGCAGGTGCCGATGCAGACGAACCACTCGGCCGTGCGCGACCGCATCGCGTTCTTGCAGTAATCCGGCTGGGTCGACTCGTCCGACGGCGCATCTTTCAGCATGTCGTCGTGGCCGCTCAGCGATGCCGTCATCTCCGGAGTGCGGCGGACCACGTAGATCGGGTTGAGCCGCCAGACCGTGACGATCATCTGCCCGGGCTCGACCTTCGAGAGGTCCACCTCGGTCGGAAGCCCGAGCGCCTTCGCCCGCTCGGAGGGCAGCCACGACTCGATGAACGGCACCGCGGTAAACGCTGCGCCCACCGCGCCGGCGAGCGTCGTGGCTCCGAGCAGCAGCTTGCGCCGGCTCTTGTCGACCTCCCCCTGGTCCCCGAAGTCCATCGGGCCCTCATGGATCATCTCGGTCATCTCGACTCCCTACGTCCGCTCACGATTCGAAATCCTCTCACTTTCCGGTCAGCAGCAGCGGTTGATCCGGCTCCACTTGCGCTGCTCCTCGGCCGCGAAGAAGGCGCGGCGGGACAGGGGCGTCGCGCCCGGGTGCGCCTGCGCGTGGTGGCGCAGGTAGCGCTCGTAGGCATCGTCGCCGCTTGCCGTCCGCACTCCGCGCCAGAACGCGCGCCAGGCCGCCGCGATGCTCGCCGCGCTCATGACCCACCGCCGCCCGCGGCCGGTACCCGCGCGATGTTCGGCGCCTCCGAGCTCGCGAGGATCGGCAGGCCGCGTACGCAGCGCACCGCGACGCGCAGCATGTCCGCGATGATAAGCCACACGATCAGCGTGAAGATCGCCGTGAGCCAGCCATCGAGCTGCTGATTGAAGATGAGCTTCGAGGCGACGGCCGCTCGATCGGGGGTGAGCGCTCCGATCGCGAGCTTGTGGGCCATATCGGCCGCGCCGGAGAAGAAGCCGAGGTTGGGATCGGGGCTGAACACCTTCTGCCAGGCTGCGACCGTCGTGACGATCGCGAGCCACGCGAGCGGACCGCCGGTCACCCAGGAGTACTTGAGCTTCCCGGACTTGATGAGAATGCCCGTCGCGACCGAGAGTGCGATGGTGGCGAGCATCTGGTTCGCGATGCCGAAGAGCGGCCAGAGAATGTGTATACCGCCGTTCGGGTCGATCACGCCGATGTACAGGAAGTAGCCCCAAGCCGCGACGATGATCGCGCTCGTCACGAGCACCGACGGATACCACGAGACCCGCCCGAGGGGCTTCCAGAAGTGCCCGAGGAAGTCCTGCAGCATGAACCGGCCGACGCGCGTCCCCGCATCGATCGTCGTGAGGATGAACACCGCCTCGAACATCAGCGCGAAGTGGTACCACATCGCGAGCAGTCCCTTGCCGAATGTCGAGCTGAAGATGGTCGCCATGCCGACCGCGAGCGACGGCGCCCCGCCCGTGCGGGCGAAGAGCGTGTGCTCGCCCATCTCACGGGCGAGGCTCTGCATCTGATCGGCCGTGACCGGGAACCCCCAGCTCGAGATCGTCGCGACGGCGGCCTGGGGCGTCGCACCGACGATGCCGGCGCCCGTGTTGATCGCGAAGAACACACCCGGGTCGAGAAGCGTCGCGGCGATCACCGCCATGATGGCGACGAACGACTCGAGCGCCATACTGCCGTAGCCGACGAGGCGGACATCCCTCTCATCGCCGATCATCTTCGGCGTCGTGCC
>JASHTA010000471.1 GCA_030040795.1 Gammaproteobacteria bacterium
GGCCGAAGAGCGCCTGGTATCCCTTGAGGGTGGACAGCATGCCGTCCGGCTCGAGCGTGACATCGGACAGCTGCGCCGAGCCATAGCGGCCGATTCCCTTGCCGACGAGTCCGCTCGCCTGGAAGCTCAGGACATCGGAGACGATCGGCAGAATGGCGCCGCCTCCAATGCCGCCCCCGAAGGTCGTGTTGGTGTCCGTCCCGACGGCGGAGCGGAACCATCTTCCGAGACCATACAGCTCGTAGTGGCCATAGCCGGGATCGAACGCGGCTTTGAGGATCAGATCCGGCGCCGGATCGATCGAGTAGGTCGTCCCGCTATCGAGCAGACCGGAGGCGCTGGGGGTCGCGTTGTAGTACGTGTTGGCCGGATACGCGCTCAACGTCGAGGGCACGTTGTTCGAGGCATTCAGCACCGCCTGCGGACTCTCGACCGAGAACGCGAGCGAGAAGGCGTCGTTGAACTTCTCCGTGAGCCGCACCTGGGGGTTGCGCGTCCAGTTGAAACCCGCGACGTACTGCGCATCGATGGTGAGCGGAACGTCCTCGTTGCGCGGATCGAGCCCTTGCTTGTAGAGCGTCGCGAGGCTCCAGCTCTGTCCGGCGAGGATGGAGAAGCCGGAATCGAAGATGAGCCGTCCGTAGAAGTTGCGCATCCGCAGGTTGTAGCTGTTGCTCTCGCGGGAGTTGGCCGTCGGTGCGGCGCCGAGGAAGTCCGTCTCGAGATACATCTCGGCCCGCGCGCCGTTCCAGGGCTCGGCCTGGGTGAGCATGGAGAAGCGGCTCTGGCGCGCGCTCTCGCGGAATTCCGTGACGTTGTACTGCTCGACGTTCGGGAACGGAATGCTCGAGAAAGGCACCGAGCCCACATCCGCGAACTCATCGTGATTGCGGTAGATGAGCGCCAATTCGGTGAAGCCCCCGAACGTGATGGTGAGCGGCCCGGCCTGGAGGCTCGGTGCGCCCGGCGGGTCGGACCCGGCGGGCGCCGAAGCGGAGTCCGCGGTTGTGGTGCTGTTCTGAGCGAGCGCCGCGGTCGCGGCCGACGCGCCGAGTATGGCGGCAACCGCAGCCACGATCGCCGTCGACCGGCGAGCAGGGGAGGCGAGACCGGCGCGCAATGGCCGGGGATCTTTACACATAAGTGTCATCTTCAGGCTTCCTATTCTTGGGCTGCGGGTGGCCTGTTCGGATCGATCCCGGGGGAGATGAAAGACCCGGAGACTGTTTGGAAGCTCCCCCGCTACCGATCGCCAGGCGGGGGACACTGTGCTTCAGTTATGTGACAACTCGACTGCAATCGGATGACGATTTTGTGTCGACGGGGAATCGATGGCTGCACGCCTGCTCGGCACGACGGGCGTGCCGCTCAGGCGCGTGGACGAGCCGCGCGAATGAGCCGCGTGGATGAGGTACGCGGATAAGGTGCGCGGATGAGGCGGGAGGAGGTGCGCGTCTCAGGCGCGCTTGTAGAAGTAGCGGTTCGCCGACTCGCCCACGCGATGGATCTCGTCGTACATGGCATCCAGGCGGCGAGCGGCGGCGTCGTGGAAAACCCGGGCCGCCGTGAATCGGGTGCCGAGATATATGACGTCGTAGATCTCTGGCGCGAAGTGCGTGAAGTCGAGCCTATGAGCCACGGTCAAATCTGGGTTGAGAAAGTACAGCGCCGATCTTTGCCATGGGTTGCCGTGCGGGTCGTCCGACACCGGCGCCTCCCTGAACGACCCGAGGGATCTCGACTTGTGCCGCCAGCGGCTGGAGCCGACGACGAAATGTCGGCCCGTGAAGCAGCAGCCGCGCGTGTAACCCGACAGGTGCGCCTTTCGCAGCTCCTCGCTCTCGTCGAGCTTGAGGAGGCAGAACGAGCCGGTGAGGGACTCGCAGAACGCGACGACGCCGTCGCCGAGATAGGTGAGGCTGTGAGGGTCGAGGAGCCGCCCGCACACCGTTGCGCCGGTGCTGGCGTTGACCACGGCGCCATGGCGGGCGCCGGGGCGCATGGTGCCGAACATCGTGAAGAGCAGGTCGTCGCCTGCGATGCAAAGGGAATTGAGGTGGATCAGGTTCTTGTCGGAGCTCACGGCACTGTAGAGAACTTTCTCCTCTCCGGAGAAGTGTCCCTCGAGGCAGCCGATCGCCAGGATCTGATTGCGCCCGGTGGATGCCGCATAGATCGAGCCGTTCCGCTCGGCGAGCGAGTGAATGTCGAGCGCCCGCTTCGGCTCGAACTGGGTGCTCGTGCGCAGGTCGTCGCCAAGCCGCACGATTCGTGGGTTTTTTCCCTGCATGGCGAGGAAGCAGTGCCGCTCCGTCGCGAGAAGCCCTGCGATGCCCTTGTCGGTCGAGGGATCGACGACATCGTCGAGGTCGAGCCAGGCGACACCCGCCGCCGTGAGCACGGCGAGGCTGTAGCGAGACCCGAAACCTCCGAGATTGCAGCAGGAAACCAGAATGATTTCGCCGGGAAGGAGAAGATCGCTCGGCAGACTCAACTTGACCCCACCCATTGGTTCGATACGGCCCGATGCCGCTTGGCACCTCGAGCCTACCATCGTGGTGCAATATCCAGCAGCGCTGAAATGTAAGCGGATGTAAGCTTAATGTAAGGTACCACCGCAGGTGTGGGAATTTTTCCCGAGACCCGCCTGGCGTGTCCCGGCGCAATTCTGAACAGATTTTAATGCTGCGTTCGTGGCCCTTTAAGCGTCGCATGATTTGCTGCCGAGTCGGAGCACACCCATGCGGATACTCGTCGTCGAGGACGAAAGGAAGCTCGCCGAGCTGATCGCCCGCGCGCTGAAGGCGGAGCGCTACGCCGTCGACACGGCGCACGACGGGAGCGCCGCGTGGCAGATGATCGAGACGTACAACTACGACCTCGTCGTCCTCGACCTGATGCTGCCTGGGCTCGACGGTGCGGAGATCTTGCGCCGGACGCGCCGCAAGAATCAGCATGTGCCGATCCTGATCCTCACTGCGCTCGATGCCACCGACGAGAAGGTGCGCAATTTCGAGGCGGGGGCGGATGACTACCTCACCAAGCCGTTCGCGTTCGCCGAGCTCCTCGTCCGCGTCAAGGCGCTGATGCGCCGCGGTCCCATCAGCCGCGCAAGCGTGCTACGCGTCGCCGATCTCGAGCTCGACCGCCTGAGCCAGCAGGTCCGCCGCTCGGGCCGCAAGATCGAGCTCACGGCGAAGGAGTACGCGCTGCTCGAGTACCTCGCCTCGAGTCCCGGGCGGGTGTTCTCGCGGACCATGATCATCGAGCACGTCTGGGATCAGAGCTTCGAGGGCCTGACCAACATCGTCGATGTCTACGTTCGGCACTTGCGCGGCAAGGTGGACGACCCGTTCCCCACCAAGCTCATCCGCACGGTCCGCGGCGCCGGCTACTACATCGGCGAGGGCAGCGAGCCGTGAACACCCGGTCCCTCAGCTTCAGGCTCGTCGCCTGGTATGCCGGGCTGCTCACGCTCGTGTTCGTGCTGCTCGGCGCCGTGACGTTTGCCGCCGTGGCGAACGTTCTGGAGGGCAACTTGCGCTCCAATCAGACGCGGCGGGCACGGCAGATCGCCGGCACGCTGCTGACCGACATCGACCGCTCGGCGGATGGAGCGCTCGCCAGCTCCGTCGACAAGCTTTACGCCCCGGCGGCCAACGACCGATTCATCCGAATCACGCGAGGCGATGGCCGCGTGCTCTTTCTATCGGGCGAGCCGCGCGACCACAGCTTCGATCCGGCCGTCGTGCCGGCGCTGAAGATCGCCGCTGTCAAACCCTGGCGCAAGGTGCGGCTGCCCGATGGGGTGGCGCTGGTGATCGCGGCCGTGACGCACCGGGCGCGGAGCGGCGAGCTCTACTCTGTCGAGGTCGGCACGTCGACAACTTCCGTCGATGCGGCGCTCACGAGGCTGCTCATCGTGCTCGCGGTCGGACTGCCGATCACCGTGCTGCTCGCCGCCGCGGGAGGAGTCTTTCTCGTGAAGCGCTCGCTCGAGCCCGTGGAGCGCATCGCCCGCAAGGCCGAGGCGATCACCCAGCACAGCCTGAGCGAGCGCTTGCCGGTCCCGAACACGGGCGACGAGCTCGAGCGCCTCTCGATCTCGCTCAACCACATGATCAGCCGGCTCGAGGAAGCGGTGCAGGGGTCGAAGCGGCTCGTGGCCGACGCCTCTCACGAGCTGCGTACGCCGCTCGCCGCGCTGCGAGGTGAGCTCGAGAGCCTCACCGCCGACCCCAAGCCGGAGCCTCGCCTGCGCGAGACGCTCGGCAGCCTCCTCGAGGAGGTGGAGAGGCTTGCGACCGTGGTCGACGGCCTCCTCGCGCTCTCGCGGCTCGATGCGGGAGAGGCCCGCAGCGAGTGGGTGACGTTCGACCTGGCGGAGCTCGTCGCGACGACGGCCGACCAGATGAGTCTGCTCGCGGAGGACAAGAGGATTGCGGTCGCGTGCGATGCGCCGCAGCGGGTCATGGTCACCGGCGATCGCGCCCGCCTGAAGCAGGTCGTCGTCAATCTGCTCGACAACGCGATCAAGTACACGCCGAACGGCGGCACCGTTCGCTTGAAGGTCGCGCGCGGCGGTGCGCAGGCGGTGCTCGAGGTGTCGGACAGCGGGATCGGCATTCCGGCCGAGGCGCTGCCGCACGTGTTCGAGCGCTTCTTCCGGGTGGAGCGCTCGCGGACACGCGAGCAGGGTGGTGCGGGGCTCGGGCTCTCGATCGTCAAGGCCATTTGCACGGCCCATGGGGCGCTCGTGGAGGTGCAGAGCGCGGCGGAGCGGGGCAGCCGATTCCGCATCCGCCTGCCGCTCGCCGTGGAAGCGTCCGCGCATCCTTTCGAGTCTCCCTCGCAACGCGTCTCCCTCTCGACGAGTGAAGGCGGCATGAGCGCCAGCGCCAGGCCGGGGAACCTGCGGCAGGACGAGTGCTAGGCCATGTGGATCGTCAAGCTCGCGCTGCGCCGGCCCTACACGTTCGTCGTGCTCGCCGTGCTCATCGCGCTCTTCGGCGTGCGCGCGGCGCTCGTCACCCCGACCGACATCTTTCCGAACATCAACCTTCCCGTGGTGAGCGTCGTATGGACCTACACGGGGATGCTCCCGCGAGACATGTCCGGGCGCATCGTCTATTTCTACGAGCGCACGCTGTCGACCGAAGTCAACGACATTCAGCACATCGAGTCGCAATCGGTCAGCGGCTACGGCATCGTCAAGATCTTCTTTCAGCCTGGCGTGGACATCGCCAATGCGGTCGCGCAGGTGACCGCGGTCTCGCAGACGGTGCTCAAGTATCTGCCGCAGGGCATCACCCCGCCCTATGTCCTTGCCTACAACGCATCGAGCGTGCCGATCCTGGAGCTTGCGCTCTCGGGCAAACGGTTGAGCCCGGGAGAGCTTTTCGACAACGGGCAGAACTTCATCCGGCCGGAGCTCGAGACGATCGCGGGCGCGGCAGTGCCGTCACCTTACGGTGGGGTGAACCGCGCGGTTCAGGTTGACCTCAACCCGCAGGCGATGCAGGCCCACGGCGTCTCTGCCAAGGACATCGTCAATGCCATCACGAAGCAGAACCTGACCCCGACCGCGGGCGACATGAAGATCGGCAGATTCGACTGGAATGTCGATATCAACGCGAGCCCGGTCGCACGCGAGCGGCTCAACGAGCTGCCGGTGAAGTCGGTCAACGGCACCGTGATCTACCTGCACGATGTGGCGTACGTGCACGATGGCGGTCCCCCGCAGACCAATCTCGTGAGAGTCGACGGCGCCCATGCCGTGCTCATGACGGTCCTCAAGGCCGGAACGGCTTCGACGCTCGACATCATCTCGGGAATCAAGGGCATCCTGCCGCGCCTGGAGGCGTCGCTCCCCACGAGCCTGCACCTGCGCATCGTGAACGATCAGTCGCTGTTCGTGAAGGCTGCGGTGTCTGGCGTGATCCGCGAAGCGGGGATCGCGGCGCTCCTCGTCGGCCTGCTCATTCTGCTGTTCCTCGGCAGCTGGCGCTCGACGGTCATCATCCTGATCGAGATTCCGCTTGCGATCCTCTTCTCGCTCACGGCGCTCTCCTGGCTCGGCGAGTCGATGAACGTCATGACGCTCGGCGGCCTCGCGCTTGCGGTCGGCATCCTGGTCGACGACGGCACGGTGACCATCGAGAACATCAACTACCACCTCGAGATGGGCAAGCAGATCGTGCCGGCGATCCTCGATGGAGCCCAGCAGATCGTCATCCC
>JASHTA010000054.1 GCA_030040795.1 Gammaproteobacteria bacterium
ACTGGTTCTCCTCACCCCTCGTCATCGGGCTCGTGCTCGTGTCGGCAACGGCGTTCGTGCTGCTCATCCGCCGCGAGCTCAAATGCTCAGAGCCGATGGTGGATGTGCGGCTGCTGCTCGATCGCAACTTCGCGGTGGCGTTCGGACTGATGCTGATGCTCGGGTTCATGCTGCTCGGGAGCACCTACCTGATTCCCGCCTATGCGCAGGGCCTCATGGGCTACCGCGCGGTGGATGCGGGGTTGGTCCTCACGCCGGGCGGATTCGCGATGATTGCGCTGCTTCCCCTCGTCGGCCGCTCGCTGAACAAGGTAGACCTGCGCCTGCTCGTCGCCGTGGGCCTCACGGTCGGCGGCCTGAGCCTGCTCTGGATGACGAACTTCTATCTGGGCATCTCGTTCGGCTGGCTGGTCCTCGCCCGCATGTTCCAGGCGGCCTCGCTTGCCTTCCTGTTCGTGCCGCTCAACACCCTGGCCTTCCGCGATCTGCCGGCCGGCAAGACCGACAACGCCTCCGCGCTGATCAATCTGGCGAGAAACTTCGGCGGCAGCATCGGGATCTCCTTCGTCTCGACGATGCTCACCCGGCGCGAGCAGTTCCACCAGAGCCTCATCGTCGAGCATCTTCAGCCGATGAATCCGGCGTACGCGGATTACGCGCAGCATCTGGGCGCTGCGCTCGGGAGCGCGCCCGGTTCGCCGGCGACGCTTGCCCACATCTACCAGGGCGCGGTGCAGCAGGCGACCTTGATGTCGTACCTGGACGACTTCAAGGTGCTCGGCTGGGTCTTCCTCGCGCTGCTGCCGCTCCTGCTCTGGGTGAGACCCGGCACGGGCGGTGGCCGGCCCGTGGCAGTTCATTAAGCGGGGGGATCGCCGGACTCCCCGCCCGTCTTGTCTACGTTCTCTTCGGCCTGCTCGACGCCCTGCTGCGGCGGATCGACGACGACTCCCATCCCGAGACCGAGAATCATCGCGTTCGCCAACACACGAGCGCCGACGCCACTGCGCTTGGCCCAGCGTACGCTGCCCACAGCCCCGAATACCAGGACGACCACGGCCACCCCGAGTGCGATACCGCGCACGATGCTTCTCATTTGGCGCCTGCTCTCTTGGCCAAACGGCGTCCATGGACGCCGGAAGCCGAAATTCAAGGGGTCCTTCGCTGCCGCAAGGCGCGCAGCCAGCCTCCCGAGATGACGAAGCGCGGAAACGTGACCCACTGCTCGAGGAAGATTCGGGACAGGGCGTTGACCGGGCCCGTGAAGGGCTCCGCAGGCACCGGCTCCTTTCGATGGCCGCGGCCTTGGAGCGCCAGCGATATGCCCGTCACCAGCACGGCGGCCAGCAGGGCGAGCCACGAATGCCGCACGAGCGCCACGACGAGCCCAAAGTTGCCGACCCAGAACAACGGCACGAGAGCAATGTGTAGGAGGAGATTCCGGCGGGATTGGTGATAGCGCGGATAGCTCTCCCACTGAGCGCTGAGCAACGTCGAGGTGTTCACGATGTCTCCCGCACGGCGCCTGCCGTTCCGCTTCTGGCTCGGGCCGCCGACGGCAACCCCCAAATATTGACGGCGTCAATATACCAGCGTTGTTGACGCCGTCAACATTAGCGTTATAGGCTTCGGAAATGCGAGAGAAAACCACGAAGAGGAAGCCTGCGGCGCGGTCCTATCACCACGGGGACGCCCGCAATGCGCTCTTGGCCGCCGCCGCCGGGCTGCTGGAGAAGGTGGGTGCAGCGGGGTTATCGCTCCGGCAAGTCGCTGAGCGGGCAGGACTGTCTCGTCAGGCGCCCTACAATCATTTCGAGGACAAGGAGGCGCTCCTCGCCGAGCTCGCGCGAGAGGGATTCGATAGGCTCGGCGCCTCCCTGTCAGTCGGGGGCGAGCCGCAAGCCGAGATGGCCTTGGAGCGCGCCGCTGACGCCTATATCCGCTTCGCTCGACAGGCGCCAGCCCTGTTCCGCCTGATGTTCTCGCGCGAGCTGGTGGACCTCTCGCGGTTCCCGACGACTGCTCGGACCGCCGCCTCGGCCTTCGACAAGCTGGTGCAAATCGTCGCCGCGTTTGCTCCGCCGGAGCGCGTGAAGGAGTTGAGCCTGGCGGCGTGGTCGCTGGTCCACGGGTACGCCACGCTCTGCATCGAGACTGGCCTCGAGGGCGAAGAGCTGCGCGCGAGGCGTGCTCGCCTGTTCGCTCGCATCATCCGGACCGACGCGGATGACAAGCGCACCGCGAAGCTGTCGCCGTGCCCGTCGGTGGCCGGCGGTCCGTAGTAGGCGGCCCGTCAGCTCGCTAGTCCGTGCCCTTCGACTTCGAAGAGAGCTGTTGCACCGCAGCGAGCGCGTTGTCCACGTTCTTGTCCGGTGCAATGCCGCCGATGGTCGCGGCGATCCGGCCGTTCGGCATCACGATGAACGTCGTACGCTCGGCGAATCCGTGGCCGATCTCGATCCCCCGGACATCCTTGAGTCCCGGTGGGCCTTGACGCACCGTAAGGCCGAAGGATTTGGCGATCGTCCCATGCGCATCGGAGGCGGTCGGAAACTTTCCGGCGCAGTAGTTGGGATCCGCCGAGAAGTCATTGAGCCGCTCGATGCTGTCGAGCGACACACCGACGATGCTCGCTCCCGCAGCCGTGAACTTGTCCTTGTTGACCGCGAAGGTATGGGCCTGGAGGTCACAGCCGCCCGTATAGGCGGACGGAAAGAAGTACACGACCACCGGCCCCTTCCGAAGCGCGCGCCTCAGCGAGTAAGTGAACGCCTTCCCGGCAAGGGATGCCTGCGCCGTGAACTGCGGCGCCTTTTCCCCTACCTGGAGCGCGGCGACTGCCGGCAGGGCTAGGGTCGCTGCGACGAGAAAACTCAAGAGCTGCTTTCGCATAGAATCTCCACGGCTCGATCCGAGCACTCCGACGCCCGCACTGCGGTCGGGCGATGCGGAGACTATGTGTCTTGCATGGCGAACGCAATAGGAAGACGTGCGGCGCGAATCGCCGGAAGCAACCCGCCGGCAAGGCCGATCACCAGTGCCCAGAGGATGCTGATCAGCACGAGGTGCGGGCTCACGTAGAGCGGAAAGGTGAGTCCCTCGGCCCTGATGACCTTGCCGTCGAAGACGAGCCAGGCGATGAGCGCCCCCACGATTGCGGCTCCGAGCGCAAGCAGCATCCCCTCGAACAGAACCGAGGCGAGCACGGGGGTTGCGCCGAACCCGAGTGCGCGCAGGGTGGCGATCTCGCGCCCCCGCGCATCGACGGATGCGTACAGACTGGAGAGGGCGGCACAGAGGGCACCCAGCGCCATCACCGCGCCGATGAAGTAGCTCACGTAGTCGAGCAGGCCCCGCAGTCCCTTGAATGTC
>JASHTA010000472.1 GCA_030040795.1 Gammaproteobacteria bacterium
GACCGAATCGAGCAAACCCGAGAATGCACCGAGGATCTCGGGCTTCTCGAGCCCGTAGCGGCTGCGCAGGACCCACTCCGTTTCGAGCAGCACGAGCAGGCTGATCAACACCGGCTCGCCGCTGTTCGCCTCCCGCTTGAGCAGCCGTCGTGCTCGATCGAACTGGCCCTCGTCGTCGCGGACCAGGAAGCGCACGAGGACGTTCGTATCGAGGCCGATCATCCGCGTGAGAGCTGCTCGACCGGAAGCGGCTTCTGGCCCTTCTTGCGCAGGCTGCCCGCTAGGCTCATGACGCTCTTGTTCTTTATCCGAAGTAGAACGGTCCCATCCGGCATCAAGGTGAATGTCATCCTGTCGCCGGGCTTCATGCCGAGGCTTTCTCGAATGTCCTTCGGGATGGTCGTTTGGCCCTTGGTCGTCAGTGTGGATTCCGTGCTCATGCGTCTGTGCTCGCTACCGGATTGTCTCCTTACGTATCTGATAATAGTAAGGAAAGCGGCCGGTTGCAACCGCGGAAATTCCCGACGGACGGCCGCTTGCGATCACGTCGCAGGTCAAGCCATCATCGGCGACCAAGTGATGCAACAAACAAGGGGGAGTGCGATGAAGAAATGGTTCGCGGTGCTCGCAAGCTCTCTATGCGCGACCGTCACAACCTCGATTATTCACGCGGCCTCTTCCGGGAATCCCCAGGCATCGAGCGATGCGGCGGCTCAGCAAGCCGTCATGGCACGAATCAAGGCGGCGAGCGCGCTCGGGCCACAGCAGGCGGCGCTCGCGAGATATCTCGGCCGCTGGGATGTCGATATCGCGCTGCCTGGTGCCTCCGTGCATTCGAAAGGCACGGCGGAGTATTCGTGGGTCATTGACGGACGCTGGCTGGGATGCCGCATCAAGGGGACGATGCTTGGGCAGCCGTTCGAGGAATTCACGATTCTCGGCTACGATAGCTACGCGCGGCAGGTGGTCGAGGTGTCGGTCGAGTCGGCGGACAACGCGATGGCCACGGCACGCGGTTCCGAGGCCGGCTCGATGCAGGCGACGAGCGTCCTGTTCGGGGAGCTCGACGAGTACTTGAGCGGCTCGCTGCACCGTCCATACAAGGTTGTGATGCGTTGGTTGAATGCTCGCCGGCACGTCACTGAAGTCTGGGACCTCGGAGCGGGCGAGAAGCCCATCGAGAAGGTCGTGTTCACGTTTACTCGTCCTCATTGACGGAGGCCGCGATGGATGCGAAGGCTGCAGCACGCGAGCGCTTTGAGTCCGACCGCAACCGGCTGGTCGAGCTCAGCCACCGTATCCATGCGCATCCGGAGCCGGGCTTCGAGGAGGAGAGAGCCTGCGCCTGGCTCTGCGAGTCGCTCGATGCGGCCGGATTCGCGGTGGAGCGGGGTATTTGCGAGCTGCCGACCGCGTTTCGCGCCCGCGCGGGGTCAGGCCCTCTGCACATCGCCATCTGCGCCGAATACGACTGTCTGCCCGGCATCGGGCACGCGTGCGGCCACAATGTGATCGCGGCCTCGGCGGTGGGCGCTGCAGTCGCGGCGGCGAAGGTCGCGGATGAGCTGGGGCTCACCGTGAGCGTCATCGGCACGCCGGCCGAGGAGGTCGGCAACGCGAGCGGCAAGATTCTGCTGCTCGAGCGCGGCGCCTTCGAGTCCATCCACGCGGCGATGATGGTGCACCCGGCGCCGTTCGACGTGCTTCGGGCGAAGATCATCGCGGCCTCGATGTTCGACGTGCATTGCACGGGAAAGGAGTCTCACGCTTCGGCTTTTCCGGAGCTCGGCGTGAATGCCGCCGATGCGCTCACCATCGCGCAGACCGCGATCGGCCTCTTGCGTCAACACATCCGCGCCACCGACCGGATCCACGGGATCGTGACTCAGGGCGGCGTCGCCCCGAACGTGGTTCCGGCTCACACCGCGGCGAGATACATCATTCGCTCGGAGACCGTCGCGCAGCTCGCCGAGCTGCGTCCGAAGGTTTACCGCTGCTTCGAGGCAGGAGCTCTCGCGACCGGCGCGAAGGTCGAGATCGTCGGCGGCGACAAGCCGTACGCGGAAATGCAGCACAACGAGGTGATGGCCGAGATCTTTCGCCGAAACTCGCAGGCGCTCGGGCGCCCGTTCCCGACGGGAGGCGATCTCGAGACGCGACCGTCAGGGTCCACCGACATGGGGAACGTGTCGCTCGCGATTCCGTCGATTCATCCGATGATCGGCATCCACTCGCTGCCCGCCGTCAATCATCAACCGGAATTCGCCGCGCACTGCGTTACGGCGGACGCCGACAAGGCGCTCTGCGATGGCGCGCTAGCGATGGCGTGGACCTGCATCGATCTGGCAAGCGATTCCGACGCGCGGAGCGCGCTGCTGAATCGACGCTAGGACCTGAACGCCGCTCCTTGACGTCCGTGAAGGACGTCGTGCTATTTCCGCCGGGCCTCTATCAAGAGGCCGACTTCGCCGTCTCTATCGCGTATTTCTGCGTAAAGAGATCGGCAATACGTGTACCAACCTCGAGGTTGCGGCGGATATCCTGGCCGCCATATCGAAGGTGCCCGTCAGCCGCAGCCGCAGTAGACTTGCCCTCTCTGAGATCGCCCCATGAGCGCTGTCATGCAGGAATCGCAGCCCCGGCACCACCGAATCACGGCGGATGAGTATCACCGGATGGCGGAAGTCGGCTTGCTCGCGCCGGATGCGCGAGTCGAGCTGATCGAAGGGGAGATCCTGGAGATGGCGCCGATCGGCAAAGATCACGCAAGCGTGGTGGACCACCTCACTCATCTGTTCGTGCATGCGGTCGGGGACCGTGCGATCGTACGTGTGCAGGGGTCGGTTCGCTTGAGCCAGTTCTCCGAGCCGCAGCCCGACTTGGTCCTCTTGAAGCCTCGAGCGGACTTCTATCGCACGCAGGGCGCTAGCACGCAGGACGTCTGCCTTATCATCGAGGTCAGCGATACCACACTGCGCTACGATTTGCACGAGAAGGTGCCGTTCTACGCGCGGCACGAGATTCCTGAAGTCTGGGTCGTCGATCTACCTGATGCCAAGCTCCGCGTCTTTCGCACGCCCAAAGAAGGGTCCTATTTGGATGCGGTCGCTACCAACGATCCGGGTGTCGTGAGCTTATCGCTGCTCCCGGATGTCGCTGTCGACCTGTCGCGCCTCTTGCAACCGTAAGGCTTCGAGAGATCTCACTTGCCAGAGAGGTAATCGACGCCGTCCGTCGATCTGAACATGAGATTGACGTCTCGGTTGCCGTAGTCACCGGTCATCACGCCTATCTTGTCGGAGTCGGGGTACTCCGCGACCTCGGACGTGTCCCGCGTGCTCAGGGCGAGATAGCGCAGATCGACGGTTCCGGTATTGATGATTTGGTGCGCCACGTCCCTGTTTCCGGGCGGGCATGCAATCACGTCGTGCTTTCGAAGCGGATACTCGTTCGGTCCGAAACGCAACACTCCTTCCCCTTCGAGGATGAAGAACATCTCCTCGCTCACATGATGATTGTGAAAGGGGCATACCGAATGTCCCGGCGGGCAGACCGTCAGGTTGTAGCCGAGCCTCTTGGCGCCTATCTTGTCGCTGATGACGCCGTAGCTGCCCTTGAAGGGACCGCTCTCATGATGCTTCAGGGACAGCTCATCGAGGTTCATTAGAGGCCTCATCGTGCCTTCTCCTCAACGGTCGGAGGCTCGTCGCACGGGAGGCGCTACCGGTGCATGCGCTTGCGAGTCGGCCGTCATACGGGCGAGGCTGGTACGCGAGCCCGGTGGATTTAGACCGCGAGCCCGTAGAGCTTCGCCGCGTTGTCGTGCGTGATCTTCTTGACGGTTGCGGGCGGCAGATGGCCCATCGTTCGCTCGAGAGTCGCGATGGAGTTCGGCCAGATGCTGTCCGGGTGCGGGTAGTCGGTGGCCCAGAGCAGATTGTCGCCGTAGAACTCGAGCAGCCGCATGGTGACGGGGCTCTGCTGGAAGGTGGAGTAGATCTGCCGCTTGAAGAGCTCGGAGGGCTTGGTCTTCTGCGGGATGCCACCTTTGTCCCGGTAGAACGCCTCGGCCTCCCAAGTGCGCCAGTGGCGATAATCGAGCTCTTCCACCACCCAGGGCAGCCAGCCTGCGCCGGACTCCGCGATCACGACCTTCAGCTTGGGGTGGCGCTCGAGGATGGCCCACGCAAAGAGATCGACGAAGGCATCGAGGAACTGCGTGATGA
>JASHTA010000473.1 GCA_030040795.1 Gammaproteobacteria bacterium
GGGCTCATCGGCATGGGAGGGTTTCTCGCGGCGACGACACACGCTCCCCTCACCTCGATCCTGATGGTCTTCGAGTTGACGGGTGACTACCAGATCGTCCTGCCGCTCATGCTCGTCTGCGTCACGGCGCACTACACCGCGAAGGTCTATCGTCACGGGGAGTCGGTCTATCACGCCTCCCTCGCCCGCGCGGAGGCGGCAGCAGCGCCGGATGACTGGCGGCTGCGGACCGTCGAGCCCCTCGTGAAGCCGGCCGCCTCGATCGTCCCGCGGAACACGACTGTGCGGGAGCTGCTCGAGCAGCTGCCCAAGCGCCCGCTCGAGCGCGTCTACATCGTCGATGGCGATCAGCTCATCGCTTGGCTCGATCCGCGCCGTATCCTCGAGCGGGTGCAGAAGGGCACGATCGACGGGCACCTGACGGTCGATCATGTCGGTCACCCGGTGAGCTTTGCCCTGTCGCCCGACATGGCGCTCGGGACGGCGCTCGACGGGTTTCTGCGGGAGCAGGCGACGGTGCTGCCCGTGACGCTCGGGCCCTGGAGAAACTCCCTCGTCGGGGAGGTCTCGCGGCGCGACGTGCTGCTCGCGATCCAGGATCGCCTGACGGTCCCGAAGTAGTCGGACGGAACCCGCGCGATCGCGCTCCGCTTCCGCCGTGCGCCGGAACGTCCGCGATGGCGCGCCGTCGCCGACCGGCCGCCGCTACCTTTCCGCTTCGGCGCGCAGCATCTTCGCCGCGGTGACGAGCGCCTGAAGCTTGCCGAACGCCACCTCGCGAGGCAGGTACTTCATGCCGCAGTCGGGCGCGAGAATGACGTTCTCCGGCTTCACGTAGCGCAGCGCGCGCCGCACCCGTTCCGCGACGGTCTGCGGGGATTCGACTGTCATGTCCGACAGATCGAGCGCTCCCACGAGGATCTGCTTGCCGGGAAGCTTCTCGAGCACGGCGCAGTCGAGCCCGGATTGCGCGGTCTCGATGGACACCTGCGCGCAGCGGCAGCCGGCGAGCTCCGGGAGGAACGAGTAGCCCGAGGGGCGCTGGTGGATGATGGCCGCATAGCCGAAGCAGATGTGAACGGCCGTGGATCCGGTCACGCCATCGAGCGCGCGGTTGAGCGCGGCGAGGCCATACTGGCGCGCCTTCTCGGGGCGCGCCTGCATGTATGGCTCGTCGATCTGCACGATGTCGGCGCCCGCAGCGAAGAGGTCGCGGATCTCCTCGTTCACCGCCTGGGCATAATCCATCGCCGCCTCCTCGTCGGTCGCGTAGAAATCGTTCTGCGCCTGCTGCGCCATCGTGAACGGGCCGGGGACGGTCATTTTCACCGTCCGGCGCGTATGGCGCTTCAAGAAGCGCAGATCCTCGAGCTGCACGGGATGCTTCCTGCGGATGCGGCCGACGATGCGGGGCACCGGGTTCGGGTGTCCGGAGCGGTCGAGCGCGGTGCCGGGGTTGTCGATGTCGATGCCCTCGAGCGCCGTGGCGAAGCGGTTGGAGTAGCTCTCGCGGCGGATCTCGCCGTCGGTCACTATGTCGAGGCCCACATCCTCCTGGGCCCGGATGGCGAGCACCGTTGCATCATCCTGTGCCTCGGCGAGGTACGGCTCCGGCACGCGCCACAGGTCGCGCACACGGACCCGAGGCGGAAACCGGCCGGCGAGCTTGGCCCGGTCGATGAGCCACTCGGGCTGGGGATAGCTTCCGACCAACGTCGTGGGAAATAGCATGGATGTCACCTCTGCGAATGGCTCAGCTCGGATTCTCGAGGCTGAAGGCGGCGTTCTCGTCGTCGTAGGCGAACGCCTCGGCGTACCGGCCCCAGCTGATGATGGTGCGCAGCGTCTGCTCGGCCCCCGGCTCGTCCATGTAGTCTTCGAGCTCGTCGAAGAAGCGGCTCTTCCTCGCACTGTGGCTCGGGCGCTCATCGAGCACGCGGCGGATGTGCGCGGCGAGCGGGACGTAGGAGAGGAGCTGGCGCGCGAAAATCCTTTTGCGCTCATCGACCGAGGCATTGGCAAAGGCGAGGCCGATGTCCGTGAGCTTGATGTCGCCGCCGGCGAGCTCGGCAAAGCGCATCATCTGCGCGGCCTCGGCGACCGGAAACAGATCGTCGATCTCCATCTGCAGGTCCGAGGCGATCTTCGGCAGGTCTGCCGTGCCGTTGAACGGCGGCGCGGCCACCGTCTCGATGAGGCCCGAGAGCAGGTTCGAGCCCACCCGCGGCAGCACGGTGCCGATGCCGAGGCCCGGAAAGCGCTCGTTGCGGGTGTGCGCGTCGGCGGGCAGGGCGGTCATCTCGACGTAGATCCTCTCGACGAGCGCGCGGAAGCTCGGGTCGAGGCGGCTGCGCGGCTGCGGCAGGGAGACTCGGATCTCGGTGAGGATGCGGCCGGGATTGCTCGCGAAGACGAGGATGCGGTCGCACATGAGAACCGCCTCCTCGATGTTGTGCGTCACGAGCACGACGCCCTTGATCGGCATGCGTCCTTCGGTCCAGAGGTCGAGGAAGTCGGTGCGCAGGGTTTCGGCGGTGAGCACATCGAGCGCCGAGAACGGCTCGTCCATGAGCAGGATGTTCGGATGCACGACGAGCGCGCGCGCGAAGCCGACGCGCTGGCGCATGCCGCCCGAGAGCTCGCGCGGATAGGCGGACTCGAAGCCGTCGAGTCCGATGAGGTCGATGGCGGCGAGCGAGCGGCGCCGGATCTCGGGTGCCGGCATGCGAAGCGCCTCGAGACCGAGCGCCACGTTCTCGTATACCGTGAGCCACGGGAAGATGGCAAAGCTCTGGAAGACCATCGCAATGCCGGGAGCGGGGCCGTCGATCGGCTGGCCGAGGTAGCTCAAGGCGCCGCCGCTCGGCTCCGAGAGCCCCGCGATGAGGCGCAGGAGCGTGGACTTGCCGGATCCCGAGCGGCCGAGGAGCCCCACGATCTCGCCGGTCGCCACCTCGAGGTTCACACCCTTCAGCACGACGAACTCGCCCTCGGGCCTCGGGAAGGCCTTGCTCACGTCGTGGACTTGCAGCAATGGGGCGGCAGCGTTCATGGGGGCATCGCGGTCAGCCGAGCCGGAATCGGCGCTCGGCGTAATAATACAGCGGCCGCCAGAACAGCCGATTGATGGCGACGACGAACAGGCTCATCGTGACGATGCCGAGCACGATGCGGTGAAAGTCACCCGCCGTCGTGGCATCGGCGATGTAGGCGCCGAGACCGTGGGCCCTCACCTCGGTGTGTCCCCACGTTGCGACCTCGGCGACGATGGCCGCGTTCCAGGAGCCTCCGGAGGCCGTGATGGCGCCCGTCACGAAGTAGGGGAACACGGCCGGGATCGCGGCGCGCTTCCACCAGAGCCACCCGCGAACATTGAAGTTCTGCGCCGCGTAGCGCAGCTCGGTCGGCATGACGGAGGCGCCCGCGATGACGTTGAAGAGGATGTACCACTGCGTGCCAAGGATCATGAGCGGGCTCAGCCACACATCCGGATTCAATCGCCACGCGACGATCCCGTAGACCGCGATCGGAAAGAGCAGATTCGCCGGAAAGGCCGCGAGGAACTGCGCGATGGGCTGGATGATCGCCACCACGCGGGGCCGCAAGCCGACCCACACGCCGATCGGAACCC
>JASHTA010000474.1 GCA_030040795.1 Gammaproteobacteria bacterium
TGGATGACGACTCGGGGGCGGGCTTGGCCGAGCGAGCGACGCAGCCGCGCGGAGTCGAATACATCGACCACAACGGGCTCGACGCCCATCGCGCGGAGCGTCCTTGCCTTCTCCTCCGACCGCGTCGTGCCGAACACACGCCAGCCGTCGTCGATCAACAGTCGGCACAGAGCGCGGCCGATGGCGCCGCTCGCGCCGGCAAGAAAGATCACCCGATCCGAGTCGTCGATGGCCATGGCTCACTTCGAGCTTGCACGGATGGCACGTCGGGCTCTCACGCCTAGTTCTCGCAGGCGAAGCTCTTTTCGCTCTTTGGGTCTCCGCCCTTGTACCGCGCGATCGTGGGATACGGACAGAGCGGGCGGGTCACTCCCGGAAAGGACTTACCGCGGGCGATGATGCGCTCCGGCGCGCGGCCTTCTTCGACCCAGGCCTGGATCGCCGCAAGCATGTCGAACTCGTCTGTTGCGGGACCTCCGCCGCAGTGGGTCATGCCGGGCACGAGAAACAGTCGAGCCCAGTCCTCTATGCGGCCGCCGTTCGCAGACTGCAGACGGTCGTACCAAGCTGTCGTCGCGAGTGGAGAGAGGCCCTGGTCGCTCAGACCGTGATAGAGAATGAGTTTGCTGCGCCGAGCGAAGCTCTCGAGATACACGGAATCGGCGTCGTTGATCTGCGCTGTCTCGAGCAGTCGCTGCGGATCGCGATCGAAGTCGAACTTCATGACGTCGAAGCCGGGCTCGGGCGGCGTCATGCTGAAATAGCGCAGCGAGTCGAAGCCGAGAGTCGCATCCGCGGAATTGAGCACGCCGTTCGGCGAGGTGCCGAAGTGCATGTGATAGAAAGCCGGATCGGCGATGCCTGCGTCATACGGAAATGCGGCATAGAGCGCCCGCCCGCGCGAGTCGTGCGGACCGCCCATCAGCGCCTTGAGTGCCGCCACCTGCGCCGGCGTGAGACACGCGGGCGTCTTCGTACCGCGGCACGTGAGCACCGCGGGGTCGAAATGACAGGCGCGGTAGTCATTGATCATTCCGTCGGCGAGGCCGTCCAGCGCATCACATTCCTTGACGACCGCGTTCGCGACCAATCGCAAATCCGCTTCGGACATCACGCGGCTCAGGATCGGGCGCCCTACAGCGTCCTTCGGGGCGGCCCGCGCGAGCACGACCTCGTTCCACGCCTGCTCGACGTTGATGCGGGTCAGTCGGAACGTCGGGTCGCCGGCGACCACGCCGTCGTATTGCAGCGGCATCCGCTCCGCCACCATCATCGCCTGCCGCCCACCGTTCGAGCAGCCCACGAAGTACGACCGCCGCGGCTGGCGGCCGTAAAATCGTGCGACCAGCGCTTTGGCGATGAACGTCGCCTTGTCCACGGCGTTGTACGCGTAATCGATCCGCGCCTGCTGATCGAGCCCAAAATGTGCATCGAGCATCGAGGCGCTGCGATGTCCGCCGTCGGTCGAAGCGACGGCGAATCCGCGGGCGAGGGCCGGCGGCCGGATGGTCCCCCACACCGAGCCGTAGCTCGGACGCAGGAGGCCATCGAGCCCACCGCCGCCCTCGAAGGCGAAGCGACCGTTCCACCTGAGCGGCATGCGCAGCTCGATTCCGATGCCGAGCGCTTGTCCCTGCGCGCCCGTGCGGGGTGCGAGCGTCGCGATGAACAGGCAGTGTGCCGGGAGGATGGCTCCAGGTGCGGTTGCAGGTGCCTCGCCGGGCAGCGACCGAGCCGGACCGGCCGGCACCAGTCGAACCTCTTGGATGACGAGTTGCGGCCGCTCGAACGAGCGCAAGGCGCGGCAGCGGGCCGCCCACGAGGGGGCGCCAGCGCCGGTCGCAGCCGCCGCAGCTGGTGCGGTTGGTGCGGTTGGCGCGGTTGGCGCGGTTGGCGCGGCTGGTGCAGCGGGTGCGGCTGGCGCGGCGGACAACGCCGCTCCTCCGAGCAGCATCCAGCCACCCACCGCGAGCAGCCAGGCGCTCTTCGCGCCAGGTGAAGGCATATGGGTCTCCCGTGGCTTCGAACGTTCTTGGCGCAGCCGCCTCGGCCTCAGTCTCCGAACCCGGGCGGCGGCACGAAGGCACGATACCGCTCCTCGAGCAGCTGCGCGAACTTGAGGCAGGTGAGATCGCCAAATTGCGGCCCGATGATCTGGACGCCGACCGGCAGCCCCTCGGGCGTGAGGCCGATCGGCGCCACGCTCGCCGGCAGATATGAGAGACCCGCAAGACCTGCCCAGTACAGTTGGTTCTCGAAGGGCTCCTCGCGGCCATTGACGGTCAGCATTCGGTGCTGCGGGGGCACCGTCGAGTGAGGGAATGCCGCCGTCGACAGGACCGGGCACAGGAGCAGATCGAAGCGCTCGAAAAATCGCCGCCATGCCTCGCGATAGCGATGACGCTGCTCGTCGAGCCGGAGCCAATCTCGGTGGGAGAGCGTCGCGCCATAGGCATTGAGGCGTGCCATTTCGCGCGTTCCAATGCTTGCACCGCGTGCGAGCTCGACATCCCGCGCGAACTCTTCGTCCGGGGTTTCTGCGGCGATGGCTGCGCGCAGCAGAACCATGAAGAGCCGGTAGTAGTCCTCGCCGTCGAAGTGAGGCCGTTCCCCTTGCGCGACGGTCGCGCCCTGCGTCGCGAGGAAATCACCGAGCTGCGCGAGCAACTCCTGAACCGACCCGTCCACCTTCGCAAAGGAATCATCGAGCAGGATCGACACGCGGAAATCGCGCAACGACTCTCGTGGCGATCGCGGCAGCGCAACCGAATAGGCATTCGCTTCCGCATCGGCCGGCCCGGCGATGACGGAGAGCTCGAGCTCCAGGTCTTTCGCGCTGCGCGCAAGCGGCCCGACCACCGCGATGTCTTCCGCCCGGAACGTCTCGACCAGCATGTGCCCGCGCTGAGGACAAACGCCATAGGTCGGTTTGTGTCCGAACACGCCGCAGTAGTGCGACGGGTTGCGGATCGAGGAGGCGATGTCGCTGCCGAGCTCGAGGCCAGTGAGTCCCGCCGCGAGGGCCGCCGCGGCACCTCCGGAGGAGCCGCCCGGAGTGCGCGCTGCATCCCAGGGGTTCACCGTGCGACCGTACACCTCGTTCTCACTCTGCCCGTCCATGAGGCCAGGAGGCACGTTCGTCTTTCCGAAGATGACGGCGCCCGCGCCCAGCAACCGCTCGACCACGACGGCGTTGCTCTTGGCGACGTTCTCGCGAAACTGCGGGAACCCAAAGGTCGTGGCCGTCCCCGTGAGTTGAAACGATTCCTTGATCGTCATCGGCAGCCCATGCAACGGGCCGAGTGATTCTCCGCGCCGGATCGCGCGGTCCGCCTGGTCCGCACGTGCGCGAGCGCGCTCAAAATTGTGGACGACCACCGCGTTGACGCCGGGATAGCGCTCGATCCGATTGATGAAATACTCGAGGAGATCGCGCGAGCCGATCTTGCCGGCCTTCAGCCGCTCGACGAGCTCGGTGGCCGTGGCGAAC
>JASHTA010000475.1 GCA_030040795.1 Gammaproteobacteria bacterium
CGCGAAACAGCCGCAGCAGCTCCTCGTCGCGCAGCGGACCCTTGTTGCGCTCCTTCACGCGGCGCAGCACCTCCGCCTCGCGCTCCGGGCGGTAGAAATCCACGAGGCGCCCCTCCCGGTGCTTCGAGATGCCGACGAGCTGGGCGAGCTGCGCGCGCTCGCTCAGCAGCGCCTGGATGCGCTCATCGACGGCGTCGATGCGGCTGCGAGCGGACTCGAGGCTCGCCTGCGGCTGCTGCCTGAGCTGCGGCTGCGGCCCGGGCTGTGGGCGTGGCTGCGGGCGCGGCTTTGGCTGCGGCCGTGCCTTCGCCGTGCGCGCGCGTCGAGGACTTCCGGTAGCCATTGAGACTCACCCCCGATCGGTTGGCGGCGTCAGACCACTCGCGCCGACAGCACGCCTTGAATACCGCGGATTCTTGCGACGAGCTCCTCGCTCACGGCGCCGTCCGTGTCGATGAGCGTGTAGGCGTACTCGCCGCTCGACTTGTTGAGCAGATCCGCGATGTTGAGCGCGGCCGAGGCGAGGCAGGTCGAGATCTGGCCCACCATGTTCGGCACGTTGCTGTTCGCGATGGCGAGCCGCGTGGTGCCCGCGACGCGCGGCAGGAGCGCTTCGGGGTAGTTGACGGAGTGGCGGATGTTGCCGTTCTCCAGGTACTCGCGCACCGTGTCGGCCACCATGATCGCGCAGTTCTCCTCCGCCTCGACCGTGGAGGCGCCGAGATGGGGCAAGGCGACGACCTTCGGGTGGCTCTTCAGGGCGTTGCTCGGAAAGTCGCAGACGTACGCGCGCAGCTGCCCGCCGTCGAGCGCGGCAAGGACGGCCCCGCTGTCAACGATCGGAGCGCGCGCAAAGTTGAGAACGACCCCGCCCTTGCGCAGCAGCTTCAGGCGCGCCTCGTTCACGAGTCCGCGCGTCGCCGCGTTGAGCGGCACGTGCACCGATACCACGTCCGAGCGTCCGAACAGGTCATCGAGCGAGAGCGCCTGCTCGACGCTGGAGGAAAGCTGCCACGCCCGCTGCACGGTAATCTGCGGATCGTAGCCGAGCACTCTCATGCCGAGCGCGAGCGCGGAGTTCGCGACTTCGACGCCGATCGCGCCGAGTCCCACCACCCCGAGCGTGCGTCCCGGCAGCTCGAAGCCGACGAACTTCTTCTTGCCTTGCTCGACCGCCTCGTCGATCGCCTCGTCATCGCCCGTGAGACCGCGCGCGAACGACCAGGCGGGACAGATGTTGCGCGCCGCGAGCAGCAGGCCCGCGAGCACCAGCTCCTTCACCGCATTGGCGTTGGCGCCCGGCGCATTGAACACGGGCACGCCACGCTTGCTCAGCGCGGCGACCGGAATGTTGTTGACGCCCGCCCCGGCGCGGCCGACCGCCAGGACGGACGGCGGCAGCTCGAGGGCATGCATGTCGGCCGAGCGCACCAGGATGGCGTGCGGGCTCGCGACGTCGGACCCGACCTGGTAGCGCTCGCGCGGCAGGCGCTCGAGCCCGCGCGCGCTGAGATTGTTGAGCGTGAGGATGCGATACATCTGGATTCCCGGCCGTTGCGGCGTGCCATCAGCCGTTGCGGCGCTCGAACTCCTGCATGAAATCGGTGAGCGCCCGGACCCCCGCAGGCGGCATCGCGTTGTAGAGGCTCGCCCGCATGCCGCCGACCGAGCGGTGGCCCGCGAGATTGGTGAGCCCGGCCGCCGACGCCTCGGCGAGGAATTTCTTGTCGAGCTCGGGATTCGCGAGCGTGAACGGCACGTTCATCCACGAACGGCAGCTCTTCTCGACCGGATTGCGATAGAAGCCGCTGCCATCGATCGCCCGGTACAGCGCCTCGGCCTTGGCGCGATTGCGCTCGGCCATCGCGGGAAGTCCGCCCTGGGCTTTCACCCACTTCAGGACGAGGCTCGCGATGTACCACACGAAGGTCGGCGGTGTGTTGAGCATCGAGGCATCCTGCGCCATCGCCGAGTAGTCGAGCACCGTCGGGGTATCCCTGCGCGCGCGGCCGAGCAGATCCTCTCGAACGAGGACGATGCACAGCCCCGCGGGGCCGATGTTCTTCTGCGCGCCGGCATACACGACGCCGAACTTCGTCACCTCGAGCGGCCGCGACAGGATCGTCGAGGACATGTCCGCGACGAGCGGCACGGAGCCCGTCTGAGGAACGTAGGGGAACTCGACGCCGCCGATCGTCTCGTTCGGCGTGTAGTGCACGTACGCCGCGCCGGGCGTGAGCTCGAGAGCGCCGGGACGCGGCACGGTGTTGTAGCGAGACGCGGACTCATCCGCGGCGACGTGGACGTTGCAGTAGCGCTTCGCTTCGACGATCGCCTTCTTCGACCAGGACCCGGTATTCACGTAATCGACCGTCGACTCCGGCGTCGAGAGATTGAGCGGCACACCGGCGAACTGCGCGGTCGCCCCGCCTTGCAGGAAGAGCACCTTGTAATGGCTCGGGATGGACGCGAGCTCGCGAAGCAGCGCCTCGAGCTCCTGCGCGAGGGCGACGAACGCCTTCCCGCGATGGCTCACCTCCATGACCGACATGCCGGAGCCCTGCCAGTCCGTGAGCTCCGCTCGAGCCTGATCCAGTACCTCGAGGGGCAGCATCGCCGGCCCCGCGGCGAAATTGAATACGCGCACGACGACCCTACCGGGAAAATCCCTGTCGAGAAGTGACTTCTGGAACGCCGGCCATGTTAGCAATGGGCGCCGCCGCCCGTCAGAACTTTTGGCACTGTCGCGCTACGGAGGGGTTTGGGCGCGGCGCTGCGGCGAGCCTCGCGGGCAAGCCGGCGCGCTACGACGACGCCGGAGGCGTGTCGGGCGGAAGCGTCGCCACGTCCGCGGCATCCTCGGGCTCCGCGGATTCCCCATTCAAGCACTCGATGCGCTCGACGCCGGTCAAGCGCTCGCCCTCGGCAAGCCGGATGAGGCGCACACCCTGCGTGTTGCGGCCGACGACGGAGATCTCATCGACCGGCGTGCGCACGAGGGTACCGCTCGAGCTGATGAGCATGATCTCCTGGCCCGCGGTGACCTGCAGCGCGGCGACGACTGCGCCGTTGCGCTCGCTCGTTTGCTGTGCGATGACGCCCTGGCCGCCGCGGCCGTGCCGCGGAAAGTCATCGAGCGCCGTGAGCTTGCCGTACCCGTTCTCCGATGCGGTGAGCACGAGCCCTTCGCCGACGACGATGAGCGCGATGAGCTCCTGGCCCTCGAAGAGCCGTACGCCGCGCACGCCGGCGGCGTCGCGGCCCATTGCGCGAACCTCCTCCTCGTGAAAGCGGATCGCCTTGCCGCCGCTCGTGCAGAGGATGATCTCGCGCTCCCCATCGGTGAGCGCGACGCCGACCAGCCGATCGTTCGCGCGCAGATCCACGGCGATGATGCCGCTCGCGCGCGGGCGCGAGAAGGC
>JASHTA010000476.1 GCA_030040795.1 Gammaproteobacteria bacterium
GTGGCGGTCGCCATCGGCGACGGCAGGAACGCTTGGACCTGATCGGCGCGATAGCCGTTTTTCTTCAGCCACAGCGCGAGCTCCAGCATGTCCTCGTCCGTCGTTCCCGGATGCGCCGCGATGAAGTACGGGATGAGGTACTGCTCCTTGCCGGCTTCCTTCGAGTAGCGGTCGAAGAGCGTCTTGAAGCGGTAATAGGCGCCGACGCCGGGCTTCATCATCTTCGAGAGCGGTCCTTCGGAGATCGCCTCCGGAGCGATCTTGAGGTAACCCCCGACGTGGTGCTGCGCGAGCTCCTTCACGTACTTCGGCGATTCGGCGGCGAGGTCGTAGCGCACGCCGGAGGCGATCAGCACCTTCTTGATGCCCGAAACGCCGCGCGCCCGCTGGTACAGACGGATGAGCGGGGCATGATCCGTATTGAGATTGGGACAGATCGCCGGGTACACGCACGAGGGCCGCCGGCAGGCGCTCTCGATCTGCCGGCTCTTGCAGGCGAGGCGATACATGTTCGCCGTCGGACCACCGAGATCCGAGATCACGCCGGTGAAGCCCGGCACGGTGTCGCGCACGGTCTCGATCTCGCGGATGACCGAGTCCTCCGAGCGGCTTTGAATGATGCGGCCCTCGTGCTCGGTGATCGAGCAGAACGTGCATCCGCCGAAGCAGCCGCGCTGGATGGCGACGGAGAAGCGGATCATCTTGTACGCGGGAATCACCGCGTTGCCGTAGCTCGGGTGCGGCTGCCGGCGGTAGGGACGCTCGTAGATCCAGTCCATCTCCCGCGTGGTGAGTGGGATCGGCGGCGGATTGAGCCATACGTCCACCGTCCCGTGCCGCTGCACGAGCGCACGCGCGTTGCCGGGATTAGCTTCGAGATGCAAGATGCGCGAGGCGTGCGCGTAGAGCACGGGATCCGTGGAGACCTGCTCGAACGACGGCATGCGGATGACGCTGCGCTCGCGGTCGACGTTCTTCACACGACGCACGAAGCGAACCACGGTCTCGCGCGGAGGTGCCGCGGCCGGTGCCGCGGGCGGCGCAAGGCGTACACCCTCCGGTTCCATCGCGTACGGATCCACCGGCGGATTGATCGGACCGGGCGTATCGAGATGCGTCGAGTCGATCTCGATCCAGTCTTCGGGGATGCGCTTGCGCACGAACGCCGTGCCCCGGATGTCGGTGATCTCCTCGATGCGCTCGCCTGCGGCGAGGCGATGCGCGAGCTCGCAAATCTGGCGCTCGGCATTCCCGTAGACCAGCAGATCGGCTTTTGCATCGAGCAGGATCGAGCGGCGTACCTTCTCCGACCAGTAGTCGAAGTGCGCGATGCGCCGGAGCGAGGCCTCGATGCCGCCGATCACGATCGGCACGTCCTGGTAGGCCTCGCGCACGCGCTGCGAGTACACGATGACCGAGCGATCCGGCCTCTTGCCGCCGGCTCCGCCCGGAGTGTAAGCGTCATCGCTGCGCACCCGGCGGTCGGACGTGTAGCGGTTGACCAGCGAGTCCATGTTCCCGGCGGTGATCCCGAAGAAGAGGCCTGGCGGTCCGAGCGCCGTGAGCGGCTCGGCGCTGTGCCAGTCGGGCTGCGCGAGAATGCCCACTCGAAATCCCTGGGCTTCGAGCACGCGCCCGATGAGAGCCATGCCGAAGCTCGGGTGATCGACGTACGCATCGCCCGTCACCAGAATGATGTCGCACCGGTCCCAGCCGAGCGCCTCCATCTCGGCCCGCGACATGGGCAGGAACGGAGCCGTGCCGAGACGCTCGGCCCAGTACTTGCGGTAGCTCGTGATCTCGCGCGCGGCCTGCATGGGAACTGCAAATTAGACCAGAACCGGCGCTCCGCGGCGATTAAGTCCGCGTTGGCCCATGGCTCACGACCCATGGCCCATGGCGCCACGGTCGCGGTGGCGCCTGACCGACCGAGGGTGAAGCGCCGCATTCCGGATATACTCCATGGGATCACGAGAAAGTTCCCTCGGCGGAGCAGGAGTGAATGGGCTATGCCGCGGCCGGATTGGGACGAGCGCTACCGGGCGGGTGAGACACCGTGGGACAGCGAGGACCCGGATGAGCATCTCGTTGAGTTCTTGCGCGACGGATCTGTCGAACGCGGGCGAGCGCTTGATGTCGGCTGTGGCACCGGCACGAACGCGCTGTGGCTCGCCAGGCAAGGTTTCGCGGTTCTCGGCATGGACATCTCATCGGCCGCAATCGAGAAGGCTCGGGCGAAGGCGGGTACGGCCGTGCTCGATTGTCGGTTCGCGACGGCTGACTTTCTCCGCGATGCGCTCACCGACGGCCCGTTCGACCTGGTGTTCGATCGAGGCTGCTTCCACGTCTTCGACAAGGCCGAGGACCGCGCGCGCTTCGTCGAGCGCGTGGCCTCGCTGCTCAAGCGCGACGGCAGATGGCTGAGCCTCATCGGCAGCACGGAGGGCCCCGAGCGGGACTCAGGCCCGCCCCGCCGGAGCGCTCGCGACATCGTTGGCGCTATCGAGCCGAAATTGGAGATCGTCGAGCTTCGCTCGATCGAGTTTCAGGCCCAGCTCGAGGAACCGGTTGCCGCCTGGCAGTGCCTTTCCAGGCCTCGCTGGGTTCCGGCCCAACCCTCAACGAGACGGGATTAGGTCGCCGCTACTCCCCACGCCGGGACGCTCAGCGATAGCTCACGAGATTCGCGGGAGTCCCGTTGATCTCGAGGAGCTTCGCGAGCTGGCCCCCGCGCGCGCCATTGCGGAGCGGATACAGGAGAAGCTTCACCCGGTCGCCCGGATGCAGCGACCCGTGATGCCAGCCTTGCCGCTTGAGCATGTTGACGCTCGTGCATTCGACGCCCCACTTCGCGTGCCCGCCATGCCCGTCGGGGCCGGTCATCTCGATCCACACGTGCGGGTTCGTCCACTGGAACTGCAGCACCGTGCCTTCGAGCACGAGGGGCTTCTGCCGATCGAACATCACGAACGAATGATGCGCGATCACGGGCAAGCTGAGGCCGAGCGAAAGAATTCCCGCCGCGAGAAAACTCCGCATCTTTCGCCCGTTCATCATGTGTGGCTCTTTCCTGCGGTCCTGCTGTAGCTCTTTCCTGAGGTCCTGCCGTCTGGCCGTTCCACCATCCGGCGCTATTTCTTCGCGGGCGGCGGGACACCGAAGCCGGTCACGCCATTCGCACCCGCCGCGTTGCGGTTGTTCTCCTCGCAAACGTATTCACCGATCGTCCACGTCGGATGCAGCTGATAGCGGCGCGTCACCGTGAAAGGCTGCGCATAGGCCTTCGGATCGGTCAACGTCAGCTGATCCTCCAGCGTGTTGGGATCGACCCGGTGAATCCGCTCGGTGATCACGAGCGCATCGCTGTGCGGAAGGCCCGTGAAGTCGTCCTGCGTGTCCGCGCGAATATGACTCGTCTGGATGACGAGGGTAGATCCCTCCCAATGGCCGGTCGAGAAGCCGTAATAGGTGGGATCGTCGTCGTCGGACGGGCGGCGCCCGTCCAGATAGATTCGCCGGATCTGACCCGCGTACTCGAACAGAAACAGCACGCGGCCGGGGGTTTGCACGATCTCGAACGGATACGGCACGACCATGATGTGAGGCATGCCGGGCGGCAAGCAGTTCGCCGTGACGTCATCGATCGGCGCCCCGGCATTCTCGGCCTTCACCCGCCTGGCGTAGAGGGCGTCATAGGGTGGCTTGAGCGACGGCAACGCGCGGTCCGGCGAGAGCGTGAAGTAGCCCGTGGCAAGCCACAGACCCGCGATGTCCGGCTGGTGAGGATCGGCATACAGAGCGTTGAGAGAGGCCGAGCCCTGGGCCTCAATCAGTCGCGCCTGAGCCGCAAGAATCAAGACCCCGAGCAGGAGGGTCCACGGCCGGCGGCCCTGGGCGGTGCGGCTGTTGCAAAGTCCGCGCATCGTGCTCAGAACATCGTATTGGTGTTCGCCGAGTGCTCGGGAATGTCCTGCACGACATCCCAGTGCTCGACGACCTTGCCGTTCTCCAGGCGAAAGATATCCACGATCGCCCGCCCAAGCGTGCCCGGCACTCGAACGGAGTGAACGTGAAGGATCACGTAGTTGCCGTCCGCGAAGGCTTGCTTGATCTCGCTGTGCGACTGCGGGAACTTCGCGCGCAAGAAATCGATGAATGCCTTGAGTCCCTCGAGCCCGTCGCGAGCGGTGGGATTGTGCTGAACGTAGCGGTCGCCGATGTAGGTTCGCGCTTTGGCGAAGTCCTTCTGGTTGAGCGCCGCGTCGTAGAGCGCCTCGACGGTGCGTATATTCGCCTTTTCTTGCGCGGTCTCTCGCCCGTGCGCCGGCAGCGCAATGGCGGCGAGAGGCACCGCAACGACGAGCAGCTTGAGCAATCTCATTCCGGCCTCCCCTCATCCTCCACGATCCTCGCCCCACGATCCTCGAAGGCACTCCGCCCGCAACAGCGCGGCCGAGCAAGCCCAAGCCGCGGGCACTAGTGGACTATACTCGCGATGCTCCCGGAAAATCCCGTAGGACGTGCCGTTGGATCCGCCCCACATCACCCGCGAGAATCCTGACGAGCCGGAGATCCGGGCATTGCTCGCGGCCAGCGACGCCTACGTCGCGACGTTGTATCCGGCCGAGAGCAACCACATGATGGACGCGGAATCCCTGAAGGCGGCTCAAGTCATATTTCTTGTTGCGCGAGTCGATGGGGAAGCGGTGGGATGTGCGGCATTGGTGCGCTCGACGGACGATTGGGCTGAGATCAAACGCATGTTCGTCTCGCCTGAGGCGCGGGGGCACGGCCTGGGACGATTGCTGCTGCAACGCTTGGAGACCCTCGCGATCGAGCATGGGGTCGCGCTGTTGCGACTGGAGACGGGTGTCAAGCAACACGAAGCCCTGACATTGTACCGCTCCGCCGGGTTCATCGAGATAGAGCCGTTCGGTCAATATCAACCGGACCCGCTCAGCATCTTCATGGAGAAACGTATTGTCGGTTCGGCCGGTTCCGTTCTCTAGGGCATCGGCGGACGCATGAGCAAGCCCTGGATCTTGCCGTCGGGGCCGAGGGGCGCAATGGTGATCTCGAGCTTGCCCTGCGCGAAAGTCGCGTCGTAAACGTCGAGCCCCTGCGGGCTGACGCCTTTGAAAGTCAGGGACTCGAATGCTCCGAGTTGACTGAATGCTTGCGAAGCCTGAGGCGCCTGCTCACGTGCCGCCGCAGCCAGCCCCGGTGACATGGCCGAGTAGTCGGCCTCGCCCTTGACGAGGGCCTCGATTTGATGCCGGACTGCCGCTTCTGTCCCGGGGCTCGGTGTGTTGCTCTGAATTCGCGCTGTCAGCGCCGCCTGTGCCTGTTCGGCCACCGCGGGGTCTACACGCTTCGCGGGCAGCAGCCGACCTCCTTGGTGCAGAACGAGGCCCGTGACCGTACCGTCGGCTTTCTGGTCGAAGGTGATCTGCGCGGGCACGAGCTTCGAGAAGAATTCCCCGGCACTGTCCGGGTAGACCTCGAGCGCCGGCTGGCCGGTCAGCTGCGCCAGGTAATGATTGCCGTTCCGCGTGATGTGGAAAAAGCTCCCTGGACCGAGCTCGTAGTAACCGACGTACTTGTCGAAGTCCGTCGGTTTGTAGGGGACCGTCGTGCGCGGCTTTGCCTGCTCGTAGAGACGGGCAGCGGCTGCCTGCGGTGAGACGTCGCTCGGGTTGTCCCCGGCGGCGAAGGCCGTCTGGATTGATAAGACGCCGAAAGCGAGCGGAGCGATCAAAGCTGCGCTTGCGGCGAGCGCGAGTGCGCCGCTTTGGATAACTCCGAGCTGAAATATCTTGCGCGCGTTCATGATTGCCTCCATACGGTGCTTGAGATCGGCGCCCGAGACTCCCGCCATGCACGCAAGCGGGGAATGTAGATAGAACTTGCAGACCTTGAGAATGCTCTCGGCATAGGTGCTGGGGTCATTGCCGCCGGCAAGCACGGATTCGTCGCATGCGTGCTCGCGCTCGAGGATCAGTCGCGCACCGACCCACCAGACCAGCGGAAAGAACCAGAAGATCGCTTCGACGACCATGTGGACTGCGGCCGTGAGATTGTCCCGGCGTCGAACGTGACACAGCTCGTGGGCCAATACGGCTCGAAACTCCTCCTCCGAGAGGCGCTCGGCGAGGCCCTCCGGGAGCACGATCACCGGCCGGACCACGCCGATCACGCCGGGCTCGACAGAGGTGGGCGAGGCCTTGACCGGAATGGGAGCGGGGATCGGGAGAGGCCGCCCCTCGCGCGCCAGCCTCTGCACGCGAATCCACCGCGAGAGCCAAACGATCAGCACAGCAAGACAACCCGCTGCCCAAAGGATCATTGCGAGCTCGGGTAGTGCCGTTGCGATCGGCGCGCCGCCGGGGAGCACCGGTGCCGTAGCGGCACCTGCGACCGCATAGGACAACGGCGAGCCGACCTTCTCAACGAACGTGACGAGCGGAATCGAGCCGTGAAACGCAGCATCCTCAGGTGCGAGAGCCCTGCCCAGCGCGAAAAGAAGCGAGAACGGGATCAGGAACTTGAGCGATGCCGCAAACCACAGTCCGTAGCGAACGTTTGCACCACTGCGCCGGAAGAGCAGCGTGAGGGCGGCCGCGCCGCATGCGAAGAGCGTCGACTGCCACAGGTGATCGAAGAGTGCAGTGATCATTCCGGCGCCTCCTTCTTCGTTTTCAGCTCCCGGAGCGTCTTCTCGGCCTCCTGGATGTCATCCAGGGTCAACTTGCCGCTGGCGACAAGGTGCGCCATCACCGGTTGGGCGCGGCCGCCGAAGAGTGCGAGGAAATCGTCGATCAATCTTCGGTGCGCCATGGCGCGGGAAACCGTCGGCTCGAAAATGTGGGCGTTGCTGATCTTCTTGGCGCGGCGAACCGCCCTTTTCTCTTCGAGTCGATAAACCGTTGTTTGGACCGTCGTGTAGGCCGGCCGGCCACGCTCCGGAAAAGACTCCTGGATCTCTCGAATGGAAAGTGCGCCACGACTCCACAGCGCTTCCATGACTCGAAGCTCGAGCTTGCTCAGCTTCCGCACGCTTGGCCCCCGTCTACTACAACCGTCATAGACATTACTACCGGAGGCTGCGAGAATGCAATGGAGGCGGCGGTTCGCGTCCCGCAGCAACGAGCTCATGATCGGTACGGCTTCCGGGGGCTAACGTCATGAAGGCAGTTTTCGGCGTAGTGGCGTTCGCTGTACTGACGCTGTGCAGCATGTTCAGTACACGGGCGCTCGCGGGCACTCCGGAGACTGCGGCGGCGGTGCATTCGGAGAAGGCCGCCGGCATGGCCAAACAGGGGCCGTACCGGAGCATGTTCGAGCCCGCCGCGGGCGCTTTGGGTCTTAGAGTCTTTCGACCCAAGAGCCTCGATCGATTCCCGCATCGCGATATCCTGCCGGTAGTGGTTTGGGGAAACGGCGGGTGCCTATACGACGCGCCGGTATACACGAGCTTCCTTCTGACGGTCGCCTCGTACGGCTTCCTGGTTCTCACGACAGCGGCGACGCCCGGGAAAGCCGCGCCGAGCCGTGAGGCCACCGTCGACGACCTTGAGGCCGCCATCGACTGGGCCAAGCGGGAGAACACTCGCGTGGGCTCACCGCTAAGGGGCAAGATCGACGCGACGCGGGTTGCCGTCATGGGGCAGTCCTGCGGCGGATCGCTGGCGATCGAGATCGGCGGGGATCCGCGCGTCAGCACGATCGGTGTGTTCGACTACGGAAGCCCGGATGGGGATGCGCTGAAGAGATTGCACG
>JASHTA010000055.1 GCA_030040795.1 Gammaproteobacteria bacterium
GCCACTGCAAGCTCGAGACTGTCCCTCACGGGCAGCAGCTCCGCCACGAACTTCTCGAGCGCAAGCCGGGTCGCATTGTCCACGTCGCGCTGGGCGCGCTTGCGGACATTGTCGAGCTCGGCGACGGAGCGGAGGTACTGGTCGCGAAGGCCGGTGGCCCGCAGCTCGGCGTCGGCGAGCGCACGCTGCAGCTCCTCGAGCTGGGCGACCGCGGAGGGCGTCTCGGGCACCTCGTCACGCTCGCCCGCAGAGGTCGTACGCTCAAGCTCCCCACCGGTCATCAGACCCTCCTTAAAACAATAACTTAACGCCGCCCCCTCAGGCGGCGGAGGCCCAGTGCGCCTAATTTGAGGCTCAGCGCCGAGAATTCAAGGCCGCGCTGAGCAGCTTCGCCGTGACGTCGACGATCGGGATGATCCGCTCGTATGCCATCCGCGTCGGCCCGATGACGCCGAGGACGCCGACGACCTGCTCGCCGAGGGAGTATGGGGCGGTGACGACGCTGCAGTCATCGAGAATCTGATAGCCGGACTCGTGCCCGATGAAAATCTGGATACCCTGCGCGCGCAGGCTCTGATCGAGCAGGTGCAGGAAATCGCGCTTCTCGTTGAACGCCTCGAACAGGCGCCGCAGCTTCTCGACGCTCGAGAGCTCGCCGACGCCCATGAGGTTGGTCTCCCCGGCGATCACATACTCGAGCGGCTGCTCGTCGCCCTCGAACACGTGCTGCGCCACCGTGATCGCATCGAGCATGATCTGGTTCAAGTGCTCCCGCGTCTCGGAGAGCTCGCGCAGGATCTCCTGGCGAACCTGAGGGAGCGGGCGCCCGCGGAATTTCTCGTTGAGGAAGTTTGCCGCGCGCTTCAGCTCGTCCGGAGAGTAATGGCGCTCGAGCTGGATGATGCGGTTCTGCACCTCGCGATCGTTGAGCACGAGTACGGCGAGCACGCGGTTTTCCGAGAGGCCGACGAACTCGACCTGCGAGATCGAGGCCTGCTGGGCATTCGGGAGCGTCACGACGCCCGCGAGGCACGTCACGCTCGAGAGCAGCTGCGAGGCGGCGGCGGCGAGCGCCTTCGAGCTCTCGCCGTGACTCTCGAGCATGCGCTGGATCTCGAACTCGATCTCCGGATCCGCGCCCGCATCGAGCCCGCGCACGCGCAGGAGCGTGTCCACGAAGAACCGATAGCCCTTGTCGGTCGGAACGCGGCCGGCCGAGGTATGGGGCGAGGCGACGAATCCGAGCTCCTCGAGGTCCGCCATGACATTGCGGATGGTCGCGGAGCTCAGGTTGAGCCCGCTGTCGCGCGACAGGGCCCGCGAGCCGACCGGCTGGCCGTCACGGATGTAGCTCTCCACGAGAACGCGCAGCAGGCTTCGCGCCCGCTCGCTCAAACCCTCGTCTCGAGCATCGTGCAGCATACGTCGCCCGTGAAACTAGCGACGGGCGGCGTGACCGTCAAGCAAGCCGGTCGGCGTGCGGGGAGCCGGGCGCGCTCCGCGCGCTACCGGAACAGCCTCAAAGCGGCGATTCCTCCACGGCCGATGCCCACCGAGGCACCGATCAACACGAGGCCGGCAAACGCCCCCGCACCGGCCAGCGCGAGGGGTGTATTGGGGCCGAACACGGCCTGCAGCCACGGCATGGCGAGTGCGACCGCCGCTCCGGCGGCAAACGCTCCGCCGATCAAAGTGCCGAGCGTACGGCGGCGCAGCCGCAGGTAGCCGGCCTCGAGCTCGGCGAGCCGCTCGCGATGCTCGCGCTCGAGAGCCACCGCGCGAGCCGCGCGGCGACCGGTGCCGAGCCGCGACTCCTCGAGCGCGTCGAGCGCGGCGTCGAGCCGCGCGCGGAATCCGACCGGCAGCGCGGGAGGCTCGAGCGCCGCGGCCAGCGCAGCATCGAGCGCGCGCATCCGGGGAGCCTGGGGAGTCTGCGAAGTGTCAGAGCCGCTCACGAGCTCGCTCCGAGCCACGCTCGAGCGTCAAACAAGCCACGGCGCTTGAGCTGCTCGGCGAGCAGCGCACGCGCGCGGAACAGCAGGGTCTTCACCGTGCCCTCGGGCATCGACAGCATGTCGGCCACCTCGCTCACCGACCGATCGTCATAGTAGAACAGCGTCAGCACACGGCGATAGCGCTCGGGCAGGGTATCCACGAGCCCTCTCAGCAACGCTCGCGTATCGTCGGGCTCCTGCGGTGCATCGGCCTCCGCCTCCAGGTGCTCGTCCTCGATCGGGGCGAAATCCCGCCTGCGCCCGATGGCCGTGAGACAGCGGTTGCGCGTAATGGCATAAATCCACGTCGAGAGCGACGCCCGGCCGTCGTAGCCGGGCAGCGCCTTCCAGATGCGCACGAGGCTTTCCTGGGCGACGTCCTGGGCTTGTGTACGATCGCGCATCAACGCACAGCACAGGCGGTACACCTTCGTCTCGTAGCGCTCGAGCAGCCGCGCGAAGGCTTGCGTGTGCGCCCCGTCCTGCAGCAGCGCGTGAATATCGCCGTCGCCGGTCGCGGGCGCTGCAGCAGACTGCATGAGTATCATGAACCTCGGGAGTTGATACTCGCGGGGCTCCTCCGCGGTTTCACGCGAGGCCCGCCCGGGGCTTCACGCGGGGTCCGTCCGCGGTTCCACGCGGGGCCCGTCCGCTGTTCCGCGCCGGCGCCACGTCCGAAACCTCCCGGCAGCCAGGCGAGTATCAAGGGCGTTCTCACCACCTTTCGAGGTTCCGGTCATGTCCATACCGATCATTGCCTTGATGATTCCGATCGTCGCGATCGTCATGGGCATCGGCATCGGCATGCTGCGGCTGTGGCTCGATTACCGCAACAAGCGCGACATGTTCAAGATGCACCACGCCGAGCGCATCGCCGCCATCGAGAGGGGGATCGAGCTGCCGCCCCTGCCGCCGCAGTTCTTTCAGGACTACCCCTACCCCCGAGGGGCGAGCGACTCCATCCGGTATCTTCGGAACGGACTCGTGCTGCTGCTTGTCGGCGGCGCCGTCTTCCTCGCGCTCGACGAGGAAGGGGGTTTGGACGCGGCCTGGTGGGGCCTCGTGCCGGCCGCGGTCGGGGCCGCGTTCCTGCTGTTCTACGTGGTCGCGGCTCGCAAGCTCGGCGCAAGAAACGGCGACGCGGGCAGCAGTCCGAGTAGCGGTTCAAACGGCGGTCCGAACGGGAGTCCGAACAGCGGTCAAACCGGCGCCCCGTCCGGGGGTGCGCCCGAGCGCTCGGGGCCCTCCACGCCCTCGCAACGGTGAGGGCACCGGCCACCGCCCGAGCATCGGCACGCGCCCGAGCATCGGCGCCCGCCTGAGCATCGGCACGCGCCCGAGCACCGGCGCCCTCCTCGGAACGAGCCCGCTGCCGGTTCGCGCAGATTATGCAGTGGCTCGCTTGGGGCAGGCGGGCCCGCGTGTTACAAAGGCGCGCCGGTCAACCCATCGCC
>JASHTA010000477.1 GCA_030040795.1 Gammaproteobacteria bacterium
TCCGACGAGACTCATCTCGCCGCGAAGCACATTCCAGATCTGCGGCAGCTCATCCAAGCTCGTCCGGCGCAGGAACCGTCCGATCGCCGTGATCCGAGGGTCGTCGCGCAGCTTGTGATCCCGCAGCCACTCCTCCTTGAGCTCCGGACGCCGCTCGAGCAACTCTCGGAGCTTCCGCTCGGCATCGGGGACCATGCTGCGAAACTTGAGGCAATCGAAGGTTTTGCCGTCCCGCCCGATGCGCCGGTGGCGATAAATCACCGGCCCTCCCTCGTTGCGCAGGAGCAACGCGATGATGATCATCAGAGGCAGGAAGACTAACCCGAGGATGATCGAGCCCACTACGTCGAAGGCTCTCTTGACGGTCTTCCTTAACGAGGGACTGCGGCGTGGAGGCGCTAAATCGCCGGGAATGCCGACGAGCGGGATATCCGGTTCGGAAGCGGGCCGGCTTGGGATGAGGATCTGCACCTTATCCCAGGAATCCCAAGACGATGCCGTACGGTCGGCGTCGTCCAAAACAAGCCGGTCGCGGGAACTTTCGACGCTGACGAGGCGAGGCTGAAGGGGTGCAACGGCCGCCGCGATCTCCGGCAGGGATGATTCGGACGCTTCGCTCAGTTGTTGCCTCGCCAATTCAGAACTCCTTCAGCTCCCCCACGTTGCTATTGTTGTCGCAGATTTGCGACGTCTGGGCCCCTTATTGGATGACCTTCCATGGACAAACGACTGACCTGAGCGTCGCGTTGACATCACGTACGCCCCCGTCTGCTTCCCTTAGCCTCAGACCTGTACCCTCCCAGCCGCAGCAAGCACTGGGCCCGCGCCGAACGATGTCACGGACATTGCTTTCGCTGTGCAGGCCGCCCCTTCGGGCGCACTGCCGTCGCAACTCGCCTGCCCTCCGCGACTTCCGCCTCGGACACCTTGAGTATAAAGCATGACAGTGTGACCTTTAACGCGTCCGTGGCGATGTTCACACTGATGAAATGACGCACGCACTCCGAGCCGCCGAGATCCGGGTGCAGAAAACGGCCTTCCGGGTCGAGTTTCCCTGCCAGTGTTCGCGATATCTACCCTCATATCGTCGATCCGGATTTGATTGGCCGCAAGCCTCCGGAAAGGAAGACGCACGCGCAAATATTACGCTCGACAGCTAAAGTTAATCCACTCGCTCGTAGCCGTTCGCAAATTCTGCCACCCGCCCGCCCGCTCATGCTGCCGCCTCCAGGCTTCCAAAGAAGCGCGCGTATCGAGCCTGCTGATCGAGGCTCAGAACCGCAAGTATCACGCTGAAGCCGACGATCTCGAACTCGAAGTAATACTGTGGCACGGTGAGCAGCGCAGCGATGAAGATTCCGAGGGTCCGGTAATTGGCCGACAGCACCGACCAGCGCCGCACGGCAGGCGCGAATGTCTCTCGATAGCGCTGGCGGATCAGTGCCGCTCGCTCGGGCTCGCCCTCGAGCAAGGTGGCAAGTTTTCCGCGCAGTTCCACGCTGAGACCGCTCACCCGGCGCTGAAGGTGCAGGTACAGCCCATGAAGCATCTCCAGCAGTCGCGGCACGGGTGGGGCGCCGGGGCCGCCTTTCGGTGAGCCGCCCGATCCGGGAAGCTCCGCGGACGGCCGTCCCAGGCCAAAGAAGCTGTAATCCTGGCGTTGGACTTCGTACGACGCCGACTGGACCGCGTGGCATACGCCGGCGACGGCCGCGAGCGCCCACGCCCCGTCGCCGATCTTCCGGCTGAGGGCTGCGGCCAATGCCACGTAGACCGCGATGAAGGTCACGTAATCGCAGATGCCGTCGAGCACCTTGCCGGTCTGCGATTGCGAATGGGTGAGGCGCGCAAGCTGCCCGTCGGCGCCGTCCATCACGTGCCACGCGACCATCAGGACAAATCCCGCGATGGCGTAACGCACGTCCTGGTAACGGTAGTAGGCGAGTGCGGCCAGGAGACCGAATACCATGCCGGTGACCGAAACGGCATTGGGCGGGATGTGCAAGTCCGCAAGGAGCGGCGTCAGGCGGCTCGCTAGCGGATGGATGAGGCAAAGATTGGTGAAATCCTCGATCTCCGCCGGTCGCCGGACGGGTTCACCAGACTGCACGAAGATTTCCGACAAGTGGAGCGGCGCTCAGCGGATCAAAGCGGCTTGCCGTACACGCGATACGTCTTGTAAGCGATGGCGCCCAAGCTTTCGTTGATGCGGCGCATCGGCAGATTGTCCTCGAGAATCCATGACAGCTCGACATGGGTAAAGCCGTGCCGGAGACCTGCTCGACGCACGGCATCGATCATGAGAAATGGCAAAAGGCCGCCGATCACGCCCCCCGCGGCCGAGCGCTTGACGCCCATCAGAGCCACGCGCGCAGTCTTCACCCCCCTGACCTTCAAGCGCCACAGGAGCTTCGCCCAGCCGAAGGGCAGGAGCTTGCCGCGAAGATCGCGGATGGCTTCATTGAGATTGGGCAGGGCGACGAGAAACCCTACCGGCTCTCCCGCCCGCTCGACGATGCTCACGGCCCGCGGATCGATCAGAGGCTTGAGCGATTTCGCGAGGTGCTGGGTCTCGATCTCGGTCAGCGGCACGAAACCCCAGTTGTTCCGCCAGGCGTCGTTGAAGATGGCGGTGATCGTACGGATCTCGTCGTCGTACCGCTTCAAGTCGAGGCGCCGGACCTTCAGGCTCGCAGGTAATGGGCGCTCGAGGAGGCGACGGGCCGAGGCCGGCGGCTCGACGCGCATGTCGTAGAGATAGGCGAAGAGATCTTTTTCCTTCGCAAGTCCCAGCTCCTCCAGACGGGGACCCACATAGGGCCTGTCGTGCCCCATCAACAGCATGGGCGGTGCGTCGAAGCCGGCCACAAGCAGCCCGCTCTCTTCGTTGATGTTGAGGTTGAAGGGTCCGAGCATGCGCCTCATACCGCGGGCCCGCAGCCAGGTTTCGGCTTCGGTCACGAGTGCCCGGAAGACAGCGGGGTCGTCCTCGGCGGCGATGAGCCCGAAATGACCCGTGGCGTCGGGGCGCATGGCGAGAGCCTGACGGTCGACCTGCGCGCTGATTCGGCCCACATCTCGCCCGTCCTTCCGGGCGATCCAGAACTGCACGTCGGCGTGCGAGAAAAACGGATTTTTGGGCGTCAGCGCATCAAGGCGCTCGAGATGCAGGGGCGCGATGTAATACGGATCGTCGCGATGGATCCAGTGGGGCACGCGGATGAAGCGGTCGAGCAGGGCACGGCCCTCGACCGGAATGATGGAGATTGCCGTCACGAACTGGGTTTGCGCGCGAGACTGGAGAGAGGGGCGCCCACCTGCGGCGGACCCTTGCGCGGCGGCCATCCGGTCGCGTTCATGACCCACGGATACCGGCACGCCTCCTCCATATCGTAGCCGAGGTTGTAGACGCTCGCGCTTCTCGGTCGCTCGCGCGCATCCCGGTAGTACGTGCCGAGCAGTCTGTCGGGGACGAAGTCCACGATGCCGTAATTGCCGTTCTCGTTGTGGAAATGATGCAGCAGGTGGCTGAGCTTCAGATGCCGAACGAAGCGGCTCTTCGGCGTGTAATTGAGATGCTGGATGCAGTGCACGAATTCGTAGATGCAGGTCGTCACGAGCCCCGCGGCGAAGGCGGCCGCCGCACCCGGCACGGCCGCCACAGCATAGCCTACCGGCATCGTCAAGGCGGCGAGGGTCGGCAGCGTATTGCTTGGCGCGCCGAACAGCACCGCGAGGCGATGGGGGTCCTGATGGTGGTCGAAGTGGATGCGCTTCCACAGCGTGGCGGACCATTTCATCCGGTACAGCCAGCGGCCGTGCAGAATGAACCGGTGTATGAGATACCACGCCACCGGATAGATCAGGACGGCGAGGAGCGCGGGAAGCGCAACCGCTTCCCAATGCGTTGCGGTGGCGACAGCGACGCTCGCGGCCGCCACCGCGAGCGCCGTGTAGAGACTGATCGCGGGGTACGTCAGGTAAGCGGCCCACAGCTCGGGCAGCGTCATGCGGCCGAGGTCGTAGCTGCGTCCGTGCCATGCGCGGCCCCAAGCGGGTTTCACGGCCATCCGGTTCGAGTTCCCACGGTTGCGCTGGACGAGTCTACTCGCCGGCGACGCTGATTTTGCCCTCGGGTGCCTCATGGGGCGTGCCCCTATGGACGCGCGCGTGAGGAATGAGCCCGAGTGCACGGCCTACCTGCGCGAACAGGGCGACGGCGTGGTCGATCTGGTGGCGCGTATGCGCCGCGCTTACGCTCGTCCGCAGAAGCGCAAGACCCCGGGGAGTCGCAGGCGGCAAGCTCACGTTCGTGTAGAGACCGGCCTGCAAGAGGCTCGTCCAGAACGCGAAGGCCGTTTCCGGATCCGGCATGATGGCCGACACGATCGGATTCGGCTCCGGACCGAGATGGAATCCGAGGTCGACGAGCCCTCCGTAGAGCCGCTTGGCATTCTCGGTGAGCTGGCGGCGCAGGTTCGGGCGAGAACGCAGCTGATGGAGTGCTGCCGCCGTCGCGGCGATGACGCTCGGCGGTAGCGATGCCGTGAACATATAGGGCCGGCTCGCCACCCGCAGCACTTCGAAGCCGTCCAAGTCGCTGACGCAAAAACCGCCGACGCCACCCAGGCTCTTGGAGAACGTGCCGACGATGAAGTCGACATCGGCTTCGACGTCTTCGGCTTCGGCAAGACCACGGCCCGTCTCGCCCAGCACTCCGAGCGAATGCGCCTCGTCGATGACGAGATACGCGCCCCCTTCGCGCTTCACCTGGACGAGCTCGCGCAGCGGTGCCGTGTCGCCGAGCATCGAATAAATGCCCTCGATCACGACAACCTTGTCGCCGGGCGTCCCGGCGAGCCGGCGCAAACGCCGGGCCAGATCGTCGGGATCGTTATGGCGGAAGCGCGTGACTTGCGCATGCCCGAGGCGCGAGCCGTCGTAGATGCTCGCGTGCGAGTCGGCATCGAGGATCAGATGATCGTTCTTGCCGGCAATCGTCGCGAGGATGCCGAGATTCGCCTGGTAGCCCGTCGAGAACACCATCGCGAACTTGCGGCCGTAGAAGTCCGCGAGCGCGCGTTCGAGCTGCATGTGGCCGTCATAGCTCCCGTTCGCGATCCGCGAGCCGGTGGTGCCGCTGCCGAAGTTCCGAATGGCCTCGATCGCCTCCCCGATCACGGCGGGATCGTGCGTCAGCCCGAGATAGTTATTCGTGCCGAGCAGCAGGATATGGCGGCCCTTGATCATCGCCTCGGTGGGGGAAAGGATCACGTCGAAGGCAATGTTGAACGGATTGAACCTGCGGCCTTCCAAGCCGCGGTACACGTCGGACAGGTGCGCGAACTTGTCGAACAGAGACATGGCCTCAGCCCTTACCCTCTAGGTCACGCATCGTCGCCACGAGGTCGCCGACCGTTTCCACCTCCGCGATCCGGTCCAGCGGGACGGAAACGTCGAGCCGATCCTCGATTTCCATCACGAAATCCATGATAGCAACGGAGTCGAGGCCGAGCTCGTTGACGATGTTGGTCTGATCCGAAAGCTCGACAGCGCCCCTCGTCGAGGCGCGCAGCGTGTCGAACACCACCATGCGAACAGGATCGTCCGGATCGTTCATGAGGCCATGACACAAAGCGGTTAAGATGTTCTTCTTCCGCGTGATATTGTATCAAGTTTTCCGGCGGCTCATCTAGAGCGTGCCGCCCCCGATCGGGCCGCCTCCGCAGGCTTCACGGCGGAGTCGCGGGTGGCGCTGTCGCCGCCAGGTGTGGGCTGCGCGATCGTGAGCTGCACACGCCGCCTCCCGCCCGGTGAGAGCGCCGTGACTCTCTCGTTCCGCAAGCTGTAGATCAGCAGCGGCCCCGTGATCTCGTTGTCGCCGGCCGACAGCCAGGCGTCACCTGCCAGGCGCAGGGTCTCGTTCGTCGCGTCGAAGACGATCTGATCCGCGTGCCCGTGGATCGCCGGGTGGGAGTTCACACCTCGCTGCTCGAACTGTGCCGGGCGGCCCGTGGCCGTCGTCTGAGCGACTCGGTTATCGCGTATCTGCACGATCGCCTGGTCGGAGCGCAGCGTGTCACCTGGGTGCAGGGTCATCAGCACGTTGCCCTCGAACGTCCATCGGCTGCCCTTGAAGTCGAGTCCCGTTGCCTGTGCCCGCTCCGCCGTCACGCGAGTGTCCCCCTGGGAGACGACGATGTCCTTGAAGGAGGCTGTGTCGTTCTGATAATCGACGCTGGAGTCGGCGGCGTCGACGATCACCGGCTGCTGAGGTGCCGGCGGCGAAACATGCGGCGCTGCCTCCAAGACCGAGGCCGCCCCCGCGAGCCACCCCATCGCGAGCAGCACCGCCGACCGCACGGACTGACGAGGGCGAGCGGAAGCCTCCCCGCATGCAACCCCGAACGGCCATAATCCTGGCGTGATCATCGAGCGCTATCTGATCCGTGAGATCGTCAAGCCGTTCGTCGTCATCTGGGCGGTGCTCTCGGTCCTCATCACGAGCTACGGCGCCGCGCAGTTCCTGTCGAATGCGATCAACGCACTGCTGCCGATGGACATGCTCGTCCAATTGGTCGGCTTGAGGACCTTGATCTCGTTCGACGTGCTGATCCCGATATCCCTGTATGTCGCGGTGGTCCTCGCGCTGGGCAGGATGCACGCCGACTCCGAGCTCGTCGGCATGCTCTCGCTCCGCGTCGGTCCGGCGAGAATGGTGGGCATCGTTGTCGTCCTGTCATCGTGCATCGCGCTGGGCGTCGCCGGATTGTCGCTCATTCTCAGGCCCTGGGCCTACCAGCGCTCGCACCGGCTGTCCGACCTCGCCGCCGCGTCGCTCAACACCAACAACATGCCGGCGGGTACCTTTTACGTGGATCGCCAAGAGAGCCGCACGATCTTCATCGGGCGACGGGCGGGGGCCGGCGCTCC
>JASHTA010000478.1 GCA_030040795.1 Gammaproteobacteria bacterium
CGGATCGAGACCGATCCAGCCTGCGCCCGGCAGGAACACTTCGCACCAAGCGTGCAAGTCGGTGAAGTCCTCCGCCGGACCCGAAGGTCCATCGAGGGATGGCTGATCGGCCTTGAGCTGGATCAGGTAGCCGGAGACGAAGCGCGCGGCAAGTCCCACGCGTCGCAGAAGCTGTACGAGCAGCCACCCCGAGTCGCGGCACGATCCGGCGGCGCGCTCGAGCGTCTCCTCGGGCGTCTGCACGCCCGGCTGCAGGCGCACGAGATAGCGCACGTCGCGCGCGAGGCATCGGTTGAGCTCGACGAGAAAAGCGACGGTGTCCGTTGCAGATTGCTCCGTGCGCGCCAGCCGCTCCGCTTCCGCGAGGTACCGCTCGAATCGCCGCCCCCAGCGCCCCGTCGCCAGGTACGGCGCGAGATCGCCTCGCTCGCTCTCCTCGTACGCGAAGGGAAAGGTCCGCGCGTGAGGCTCGAGAAAGAAGTCGAACGGGTTGAGCGTGGCGAGCTCCGCGACCAGATCCACCTCGATGCGCAATCCCTCGGTCCTGTCGGGAAAGGTGATGCGCGCGAGATAGTTCGCGTGCGGGTCCTGTTGCCAGTTGATGAAATGCTTCGCCGGATCGACCTTGAGCGAATACGCGAGCAAGCGCGTGCGGCTGTGCGGCGCGGGTCTGAGCCGCACGGTCTGCGGGCTCAAACGCACGGGACGGTCGTAGCGATATCGTGTGATGTGATTGAGAGCGACGTGAATCGACATGGTCCGACCCGTTCTTCGCAGAGCGCTCGAGCAAGCAGGCATTATAGAGCGCGCGTGATGCACCTGTTTGGAACGCCCTGCACCAAGATGTATCACGACGCCGGAATTGTTTGCGAATGGCGTGGCCTCGTTGGTATGTTCCATCGAAGGGCCCGCGGGTGGGGATTGGAGGCTGAAAGCGCTCTCCATGTGACGAGCGCCATCGATAACGAATGGACTGGAACGCTTATTCCGCGCCGGGATTGCACGACGAGCTCGTCGCGCCGGGTGGAGTCGCGCGCGAGGCGGGCCGCGCGTTGATGCGCCACCTCTCGCGGCTCGATCAGCAGGAGATCGGACTGCGCCAGCACGCCGCCGAGCTCGCTATCAGATCGATGGGCATTACGTTCACGGTCTATCACGAGCAGGGCGGCTCGATCGACCGCGCATGGCCTCTCGACATCATCCCGCGCACGATCGAGCGCAGGGAGTGGTTGCGCATCGAGGCGGGCCTGCGCCAGCGCGTGACAGCGCTCAATCTTTTCATCGACGACATCTATCACCGCCAGCGCATCCTCGCCGACGGAGTGATGCCGCGCGAGGTCGTCGCTTCCTCGAGCGGCTTCCGGCGCGAATGTGTCGGGGTGGACCCCACCTTCGGCTGCTGGGCGCATGTCTGCGGCACCGATTTGGTGCGCGACAAGGACGGCACGGTCTACGTGCTCGAGGACAACCTGCGCGTTCCCTCGGGCGTCTCCTACATGATCGAGAACCGCCAGGTCGTCAAGCGCGTCTTCCCCGAGATGTTCGACAGCGCCGCGATCCTGCCCGTGGACGATTACCCCTCGCGCCTGCACGACATGCTCGTCGCGCTCTCGCCGCAGTACGCGCGTCGCGCCGAGATCGTCGTCCTCACGCCCGGAATCTACAACTCGGCGTATTTCGAGCACGCCTATCTCGCGCGGCAGATGGGCTGCGAGCTCGTCGAAGGCCGCGACCTCGCCGTGCGCGAGGACGACCGCGTCTACATGCATACTGTCCACGGATGGACCCCGGTCGACGTCATCTATCGGCGGGTCGGTGATGAGTTTCTCGATCCGGAGGTATTCCGGGCCGACTCGACACTCGGCGTGCGCGGACTGATGCGCGCGTGGGCCAGGGGCAACGTCGCTCTCGCCAACGCGCCCGGGGCGGGCGTGGCGGATGACAAGCTCATCTATACCTACGTGCCGGATATGATCCGCTACTACCTCGGAGAGGACGCGATCCTGCCGAACGTGCCCTCGTGGCGCTGCTTCGATCCGCGGGAGCTCGAGCACGTGCTCGCCCATCTCAATTCGGTGGTCGTGAAGACCATTGACGGCTCGGGCGGCTACGGGATGCTCATGGGGCCAACCGCCTCGCAGGAGGAGCGCGCGCAGTTCGCCGCCGCTCTGAAGCGCGATCCGCGCAGCTACATCGCGCAGCCCGTGGTCACGCTCTCCACCGTGCCGACTTTCGCCGACGGCCATCTCGAGCCTCGCCACGTCGATCTGCGGCCGTTCATCCTGAGCGGTCCCGGAATCTACGTGACGACGGGGGGACTCACGCGGGTCGCGATGCGCAAGGGAACGCTCGTCGTCAACTCGAGCCAAGGCGGCGGGAGCAAGGATACCTGGATCGTGGATACGGAGGCCTGACCGGTGCTTGCGCGCACGGTCGAGAACGTCTACTGGCTCGCGCGCTACCTCGAGCGAGCCGAGAATACGGCGCGGCTGATCAGCGTCAACACGCAGCTGCTGCTCGATCTGCCGTCAGGCTTCGCGCCGGGCTGGCTGCCGCTCATCGACATCATGGGCAGCCGCGCGGCGTTCGACTCGCGCTACGAGCGGACCGAAGAGCACGACGTCGTGCGCTTCCTCATCGCCGACCGCGACAATCCCGGGTCGATCGTCTCCTCGCTCGACATGGCGCGCGAGAATGCGCGGACACTCCGCGACGTGCTACCCGCGGATGCTTGGGAGGAGCTCAACCGCTTCTTCATGCAGCTCTCGGAGGAGCTGCCTGCGGGCTTGAGCCGCCGCACCCGCTTCGACTTCCTCAAGCGCAGCATCCTCATGTCCCAGACGCTGACGGGCATGCTCGAGGGGACCATGAGCCGCAACGATGCGCACACCTTCATGATGGTGGGGCGCAATCTCGAGCGTGCGGACATGACGAGCCGCATCATCGACGTGCGCGCGGCGCAGCTGCTCGTCGCTACGAACGCCTCGGAGCTGCATCCCTTCGACACGATTCAGTGGATGAGCGTGCTGCGCTCCCTGTCCGGCTACGAGATGTACCGACTCGGCCGCCGTGCCCGGGTGAGCCGCACCGACGTTCTCGAGTTCGTACTGCGAGACGAGCAATTTCCGCGAGCGTGCCTGTTCTGCCTGCGGCAGATCGAGCTCGCGCTGCACGCGCTGCTTCGGAGCGGCAGCGTCCGCCACGCACTCCTCAGCGCGTCGCGCTTCCTCGCCAGCGCGCCCCTCGAGGGTCTCGGGCAGCCGGAGGTGCACGAGCTCATCGACAGGGTGCAGCTGCACATCACAGCCGTCCACGAATCGATCGCGTGCACGTACTTCCCGCAGCAGAGCCGCGCCGAAGCGGGCGAGTCGCCCCCTGAGCGCGCTCAGGCTCAGGGCGCGCTGCGCACGCTGCCCCTGTTCAGGTAAGGCGAGTCGTCACGCGGAGGCCAGCCATTCGCATGAGATCGGATCATCGGCCATGAGCACGGCAATGCCGCTCGCCGGAGCCACGGTTCCATCCTGGCGCGAGGGCGATCGCGTCTCCCTCACCAAGGAGTCGATCAAGCGCGCCTTTCTCGACAACCTGTACTACATCCAGGGCAAGTTTCCGGCACTGGCGACCCGCAAGGACTACTACCTCGCGCTGGCGTACACGATCCGGGACCGCCTGATGGAGCGCTGGATCGGCACTGCGGCGACGTACACCGCGCTCGGATCGCGCACCGTCGCATACCTCTCGGCCGAATTCCTCATGGGCCCGCACCTCGCGAACAATCTGCTCAACCTCGGCATTCACGATCTCGTGCGCCA
>JASHTA010000479.1 GCA_030040795.1 Gammaproteobacteria bacterium
CCGCAAGCTTCTGCTCTGCGGCAACGGCGGCTCCGCAGCCGACAGCCAGCACCTCGCCGCGGAGTTCACCGGCCGATTCGTGAAGGACCGCAAGCCCCTCTCCGCCATGGCGCTGTCCACGGACACCTCGGCGCTGACATGCATCGGGAACGACTACGGTTTCGACGAGGTGTTTTCCCGTCAAGTGATAGCCCTCGGTCGGCCGGGCGATTGCCTGCTCGCTATCTCGACCTCCGGCAACTCGAGCAACGTCATTCGCGCCGCCGAGGCGGCGAGGGCGGCCGGCATGCACACGATCGGCCTGCTGGGGCGGGACGGCGGGAAGCTGCTCGCTCTCTGCGACATGCCCATCGTGGTTCCCAGCGCGACCACGGCCCGCATCCAGGAGGCGCATATCTTCATCGGCCATTCGCTCTGTGCGATGGTCGAAGAGGCCTTGGGACTGGCTTGATGCTGCGCAGCAGCACCGTCCGGCACACCGAGAAGCGCTCCTGATCCCGATCCCGGATCCGACTGGGGTCGATCAAGGGATCGTGATCGACGACCTGGAGGACGGCATCGTAGACTTGCCGGCGGACGCGAGAAGAATCAGTGCATGAAGGCGGGGAGGATCTGCAGATGCTTCGTGGATCCCCGCCCCGCGACATCTGCCGTCGCTTCACCCGGAGACACCACGATGAACGATTCCGATCGGTCCTCCGTGGCTGCCAAGGTCATCGCCGGCCTCTCTGCGGCGTTACCGACGCACTCGAAGGGGATAACCATCACGGAGAAGAGTTTGCTTCGTGAGGAGTTGGGTCTCGATTCGCTGGGCACGGTCGACCTCATGATCCAACTGGAAGATGAGTTTGGCATCTCGATAGAGCCCGACGATTTCAGCTCGCTAAGTACCGTGGGGGACGTCGTTTCGCTGATAGGAAAAAAAGCAAAGAGCGGTACTGCGAGTTGAGCGGTAGTTCCGATGGCCGACACCGAGCGTGTACACATTACGGGAGTCGGGCTCCTGTGCTCCTTGGGTCGGAAATACGAAGAGGTGACGGCCGCCCTGCGAGCTGGGCGCAGCGGGATACGCGCTGCCCCTGAGTGGGCACGCCTCGGACTCAAAGTGAGCGTTTGCGGCCCCATCGATGCGGATCTCAAGGGACACGGCATCGATCGCATTTCGCCGAACGTCGTGTCAGCCATGTCGGAGGCAGGACTGCTGTGTAGCCTCGCGGCAATCGATGCCCTCGACGACGCCGGGCTCGGCTCGGAAGCGCTAAACGAAGTCAGAAGCGCCTGTATAGTGGGTAGCGGCGGTACGAGCACGCAGGCGGTGTATCAGGCGGCGGCGAAGCTGTATGGCGGCAATCCACGGAAAATCAGCCCGTATTCGATCCTGCGCGTGATGTGCAGCTCCGCCAGTACCAGCGTGGTTGGCGCGCTCCGCCTGCGCGGGCGAAGCTACTCGATCTCCTCGGCATGCGCGACATCGGCACATGCCATCGGACATGCTTACGAGCTGATCCGTTCGGGGATCATCGATGTGGCGGTTGCCGGAGGGGGCGATGAGGTGAGCGAGCATACTGCCGCCGCGTTTGATGCGCTCCGAATCGCTCTGTCCACTCGATACAACGATCGTCCCGAGGCGGCATCGAGACCGTTTGATGCGGGCAGAGACGGTTTTGTCCTCAGCGGGGGCGCAGGCATCGTTGTCTTGGAATCGGAAAGCCACATGATGCGGCGTCATGCGCGATCGCGCGCCTGTGTGGTCGGTTTCGGGGCGAATTCCGGGCCGGATGATCTCGTATTGCCGGATCGCTCCGGCGCGCCGGGGCGCGACTGTATGCAGCAGGCCTTGGAGGATGCCCGCCTGACCGCGGCGCAAATTGATGCCATAAATGCCCATGCCACAGGAACGGTAGCCGGCGATATCGCCGAAGTGAATTCCATCCGTTCCGTGTTCGGCTCTCGCGTACCGCCTTTTGCGTCAACGAAATCGATGACAGGCCATCCCTTGGGGGGCGCCGGCGCTCTCGAGACGATATTCTGCGTAGCCATGCTCGAGAACCAATGCCTGCTGCCGTCGATCAACATCGACTCCGTGGATCCGGAGTTCACGAACTTGCCGATCGCTCGGCGCTGCGAGTCCGCCGAGTTAAAATACGTCCTCAACAACAGCTTCGGATTTGGCGGAACGAACGCCGCGCTGATTTTAGGGCGCAATTGACCGGCTGCGGAAACTGCTTGCGATGAAAGTCATCGTTACCGGAGCTGCCGGCATGATCGGCAGCAACCTCGTCCACGGCCTGAACGCCATGGGAATCGACGACGTGATCGCCGTCGACGACCTCAAGGACGGCTCCAAGTATCGAAATCTCCTTGGAGCGAAGCTCAGCGACTATTTCGACCAGAGCGAGTTCTATGAGCGTTTCGCGCAGCGCGACCTCGGCCGCGTCGATGTGATGTTCCACGAGGGCGCCTGTTCGGACACCATGGAGCACGACGGGCGCTTCATGCTCGAGAACAACTACCGCTGCTCGAAGCGCCTGCTGGATGCCTGCCAGGCGCAGGGCACGCGGTTGCTCTACGCCTCATCTGCGGCGGTTTATGGCGACAGCCCGACCTTCCGGGAGGAGCCGGGACTCGAGCGGCCGCTCAACGTCTATGGTTACTCGAAGCTCCTGTTCGACAACGTCGTGCGGCGCATGCTCCCGTCTGCCACTTCGCAGGTGGCGGGATTCCGGTACTTCAACGTGTATGGGCCGCGGGAGCGGCACAAGGGGCGCATGGCCTCCGTCGCGTTCCACGAATTCAACCAGTACCATGACCAGGGGAAGGTCAAGCTCTTCGGCGAATACGGCGGCTACGGCCCCGGACAGCAGCTACGCGACTTCGTATTCGTCGAGGACGTGGTGGCCGTGAATCTGTGGTTCCTGGAGTCTCCTGACAAAAGCGGGATCGTCAACGTCGGGACCGGCCGCGCGCAACCGTTCAACGATGTAGCGCACGCCGTGGTCAACGCCTGCCGCGCACGGAAGGGGTCGGGCGCGCTGACCTTGGAGGAACAAGTCGCGCAAGGGCTCATCGAGTACGTCGCGTTCCCGGACGCTCTGGTGGGGAAATATCAATGCCATACTCAAGCCGACTTGACGCAGCTGCGTGCGACCGGGTGCGACGTTCAGTTCGCTGATGTCGCGACCGGCGTGAGGCGGTACGTGGAATGGCTGGCGGGGGAGCAGGGCGGTTGACGGGCGCTCTCGCGCGCCGTGATGGGCCGCTTCCGAGCTGGCCGGGTCCCCATGCAACTCGCCGGGCAGGAAGACGCTATCGATTGCCGTATTGGGCCGCGTCAATCCGACGAGTTTTACCTCGGGCCGGCGCAAAGCAAGAGCCACCCAATCACGGACGGGGAGCGGCAGCACGATCCGACCCCGAGCCACCAGCAACGCCAGCTTCCACACCGATACGATTGAAACCAGCAAACCGCCGAGCCTGCCGACCTCCTCGAGAACCTCCAGCGCCGCGGGAGGAATTCTGTGTGGCGTGCCGAGCGAGAGCCATAGCCAGACGTGCGTATCGAGCAGCAATCGGTTTGGACGGCTCACTTGTGGGCGCGCCCTGGCTTCTTTCTCTCGAGGCGAGAGGTTGGCGCGGCGCGTTCCAAGCCGGCGTAGAGGTGGTCTTCCGTGCCGCTCAGTGCCGCCCATTCGACGGTCGGCGCACGGACGATGTCGCCCCGAATCGACGCGGTGCCCGCCATGTAGCCGAATAGCGGACCGCGCGGCCGAGGTTCGTCGGGCGGGGCGAGTTTCGCGACCCATACCATCCGGCTGATCGGCTCAATTCCTGAGATGGGTGACGAAGAAGTAGGCCATACCGACCAGGAAAGTCGCCGCGCCGAAAACGGCGGCATACATTTGCCGGGTGATGCTGCTCGCGCTCTGGTGGATCTCGACGCGCACGCCTTCGATTTTGGTGTCCACGGTGCCGCGCAGACCCTCGAACTTGGTCTCCAGGCTTCCGCGCAGGCCTTCGATCTTGAGCTCGAGTCCTTGGCCCATTTCCTTCATCTCACGGCGCAGCACCTCCATGTCGTGCCGGGTCGCAAGAGTGTCTACTGCACGGCTGATTTCCACTTTCATCGCCCCGACGAATGCTCGAGCCTGGTCGAGAGGAACATTGGCCTTCTCCAGGATGTCGAGCGATTCCACTTGCATCGAGGTCATGATAGTCGTCCTTCGCAACGAGTCAACGCGCAGAGCATTCAGCAGCGAAGCGAAAACTATCCGATGCCGTGCGCTCGAGGAACTCCAAAATTTGATGTGAATGCAGAGCTATTGCGGCACCAGGCCGAAGGGTTGAACGGCGAGCGGACGTCGAGGAGCGTGTGTCGTGTCTGACGTCCTTGAGGTGTCGGACATCTGTTACGGTGCGGCCCGACTGCGGGCAAGGTAGGACTGCACGGACACGCTTGCGCAGTGCGGGGCGGAGTGGGCAGGGCTGCGCGGCCAGGCTCCGGCACCGACCTTGCTGCGTTTCCTTGAGCCTGGGCGGGTCTTGGACTACTCTCCGCCGCCTTCTCCTTATCGTCCAGCGAGTTGCGGATCATGCGCGTCACCATTTTCGGCTCGGGATACGTGGGGCTCGTCACCGGGGCTTGCCTCGCCGAGGCGGGCAACCACGTCATTTGCGTCGACGTCGATGCCGGGAAGATCGACCGGCTGAACGGCGGCGAGGTGCCGATCCACGAGCCGGGGCTCGATGCGCTCATCAAGCGGAACAAGGAGGCGGGCCGGCTCGAGTTCACGACGGACGCTGCGAAGGGAGTCGATCACGGTCTCTTCCAGCTCATCGCCGTGGGCACGCCTCCGGATGAGGACGG
>JASHTA010000480.1 GCA_030040795.1 Gammaproteobacteria bacterium
ACACCGAAACAAGTGCAGAGCGCGCAGACGATCATCAGTCCGCTGAGAAGCTCGACGGGCGAGATCCTGTTCCCGCGGCTCGAGCCCGGTACCGAGCTGCGCTGGGCGCGGCTTGCCGGCGGACCCGAGCCGGCGAGCCTGTTCGTCGATGAATTCCGCTACGTCGTCTATGGCAAGCCCGATTGGGATTGGCGCACGTTCGAGGTGGACCGCGACGCCGCAAAGGCCCATGCGATCGACAGCCGTGTGGACGAGCTCGATCCGAACCTCACCGCGTTCGCCAACCGCGGCGGCAAGCTCCTCATCTATCACGGCTGGGCGGACCAGCAGGTTGCCCCGGGCTCGAGCATCGAGTTCTACCAGGCTGCGCGCGAGCTGAGCTCCGTGAAGCCTTCTCGTTCCGACTGGATCCGGCTTTTCATGGTGCCCGGAATGGGACACTGCCGCGGCGGCGAAGGACCCGACACCTTTGACAAGATCGGAGCTCTGGAGCGGTGGGTCGAGAAGGGTGAAGCGCCCGAGCGCATCATCGCCTCGCAACTGAACAACGGGCACGTGGTGCGCACACGACCGCTGTGCCCCTACCCGCAGGTTGCCCGCTACGACGGTAAGGGTAACCCTGGCGATGCGGCCAGCTTCGTCTGTCGCTCGCCGTAAAGGCAGAGGCGCGGCGGACGTTCCCGGGGGCACCGCGCTATAGTGTGTGGTGCAACGAGCCACACCGGGCTACGCGACGCTCGCGCTTGGCGGGGCAGCGCGCGATGCAAGAGAGGCCATCATGCTGACGCTTTATCACTGGGAGCCCAATGCCAACTCGGGCAAGCCGATGCTCGCTCTCGCGGAGAAGGGCGTCGAGTATCAGAGCCACTATCTCGACCTGCTCAATTTCGACCAGCACAAGCCGGAGTACCTGAAGATCAATCCGGACGGGACGATTCCGGCGCTCGTTCACGATGGCAAGATCCTCACCGAGTCGACGCCGATGATGGAATACATCGACGAGACGTTCGACGGGCCTCCGCTGCGTCCGACCGATCCCAAGGAGCGCTGGCGTATGCGTTGGTGGATGCGCTTCTTCGATTCGTACTTCGCGCCTTCGCTCAGCATGATCGGGTGGAGCGTCTTCGTCGGGCCCGCCGTGCGGAACCGGGACCGGGCGGAGCTCGAAGCGGCGATCGAGCGCATTCCGCTCGAGTCCCGCCGTATCGCGTGGCGCAAGGCCATGTTCAATCAGTTCTCGGAGGCGGAGCTCGCCGAGTCGCGCCGCCGGGGGGCGTTCGGCACGGCCGCGCTCGAGCAGCACTTGACGGCGCATCCGTGGATCGCGGGGAACACCTTCTCGCTCGCCGATATCAACGGCTTCAATTTGGGGTATGCGCTGCCGCTCTCGCAGCCGGATCGATGCAACGATGAGAAGACGCCCCACATCATGGAATGGCTTCGCAAGATCTACGAACGGCCGGCAACCAAAGCGACCTGGGCCAAGGGACGCACGCAGATGGCCTCCCGCGTCACCCTGCTTCAGCGCAAGTCTTGAAGAGAGCGCAACATGCTAGAGCTCTATCACTGGGAACCCAACATTTACTACTTGAAGCCTCTGATCGCCCTGAAGGAAGTGCGGGCGCCCTTCACGAGCCGCTACTTCGATCCGACGAGCTTCGAGCAGTACTCTCCGAGCTTCCCGCAGAACACGGAGTCCGGGCTGCACCTCGAGCGCGAGGGACCGGTCCTCGTCGACGGCGTCACGGTGCTCAGCAGCTCATTCTTCATCCTCGAGTACATTGCGGAGGCCTTCCCCGCAGCCAACCTCCTGCCGGGCGATGCGTACGAGCACTACCGCGCCCGCGCCTGGGGGCAGTTCGCCGCGCTGCAGCTCTCGCCCGGCGTATGCGCTCTCGGTTGCGCGAAGTATCTGGCGCCCACGCTCAAGTCGCGGGATCCGGGGCAGCTCAAGGCGCGCATCGAGCGCATCGAGCCTCAGGAGCGCCGGGCGGCATGGGCGGCCGTCATCGATGGCAGCTACAGCGAGCAGGCGCTTGCGGCCGTGCGCGATCGGCTCGCAGCGCCGGTCAAGCGCTTCGAGGACGCGCTCGGTCAAACGGCCTGGCTCGCCGGGCCCGCGTATTCCGTCGCGGACATCGACGCGTTCGCGATGCTGAGTCCGCTGCCGGACGTTGCACCGGAAGTGGTGAGCGAGAAGGCGACGCCGCGGATCCTGCAGTTCTTGCATCGCATGCGGGAGCGGCCGGCAGTGAGGCAGGCGCTTGCGCTCGCAAAGACCGCGCGGCCTCAGGAGGCCTTTGTTCCGGGCGCGGAGCCATCGCGCTGGGGATGAGCTGTTGCGCTGGGGATGGGCCTCGCGCTGGGGATGAACCTCGCGCGGCGCGACCCGCTGTCCTCAAGAGCCCCGCGCCGGTCGCCCGGTGAGATCGAAGCGCGACTTGCCGGGCGGCGCGATGAGCAGCGACGCCCAGCCGTCGTGGGCGTTCGGCGGATACCACAGCAACGATTTGTCGTCGAGCCGCGCGAGCGCGCGTGAGCCCGTCCATGCGACACCCTCGGATACATGGAACGTATCGAAGGGACCGAACGCGGACGAGGCAAGGCCGGCGTTGTTCTCGAAGTAAATCACCACCGCCTCGAGCGACTCGGCGCGGGCGAACTCGGCATCCGTGAGCCGCCAGCGCTTGAAGTACGTCGCGACGGGCTCGTTGCCGGGACCGCGGCAGAGCATCGCGCCGATCAAGCGAAAGAACGGGCCGGGCTCGATGCTCTCCGCCGCTCCCTCGCCGGGGGTGTAAAAGCGCAGCCTCAACAACGGGGGTTCAGGCGGTGGCTTGCACCGCGCGATAGAAGTTGCCGGAACGGATCTTCACGAGCGCGTTCGCGGGATTGAAAGTGACCCCGAGCGGGTCGCCTCCCTTCGCCACGACCTCGATCTGCTGCATGAGCATCCGGCGCTGCATCATCACGCCTCGATCGCTCGTGACCAGATGCTCCTCCGAGTGCAGCGAGATGGGCCCCTGGCCGGCCTGGGCCTCGTAGTCCCCCGGCGTCCGCTGGTGCTCCTCCAGCGTCATCTCGCTCCAGTGCTTGCCGTTGAGGAGGATGCCGCGGAACTCGAGGCTCTCGGGGATCTTGCTCACCATGGCCTGCACGAAATGGCTGTCGTCCACCGGAACGACCCAGGAGACCCCGGCCGAGGGGCCTGCCTTCAGCTGGATGTCGGGCACGCTCATGATGTTCGGCATCAGCCACGAGGATATCCGGTCCACCTCCTGGCCATCGTCGAGCCTGCGAACGGCCGTGTAGCAGACACCGTGCTCGGTCTGGAAGAAGTCCACCTTCGGCATCAGGGCGAACTGCGGCGCGAACTGGGCTCCGCTGAAGGTGGAGTGCAGCACCTGCACGTGAAAGGGATCCATCACGTTGTCGTTCATGTGCAGCCAGCTGTAGGGGGCGACATCGAGGCTCTCATCTCCGGTCGACCCGAAGCCGCCGTAGCTGTACCACATCTTCTCCCCAGGCCCCACGCTCTCGAGGATGTCGTACCGCGGCAGCACCGGCTTTTTCTCCGGCGGCCCAAGGTACGCGAACACGAGGCCGTATCGTTCCTCGACCGGATACCACGGCTGGCGCGCCGAATCGCGGTGGCGTCCGCCGTCCGGCTCGCAGGGTTGATCGAGACAGCGGCCCTCCACATCGAAGAGCCAGCCGTGATAGCAGCAGCGTATGCCGCGATCCTCGGTGCGGCCGTAGAGCAGGGAAGTGCCGCGATGCATGCAGCGCGGGTAGAGCAGTCCCGCGCGGCCCGAGCGGTCGCGAAAGAGGATCAGGTCCTCACCGAGGATGCGCACCTGCCGCGGCAGATCCTTGAGCTTCGAGGAGAGGCCGACGGGCTGCCAGTAGCGGCGCATGAGCTCCCCGAGCGGCTTGCCGGGACCGACCTCCGTGAGCAGCCTGTTCGCGTGCTGGGGCGCACGGCCGTAGGCAGAGCCGTCGCGCGCAGGATGACGGGGGTCGGAATCGCTCATGGCTTACCTTCGTGCGCTCCTTCGTGCGCTGGGGCTACGATCGCCAACGAGATTGAACCGAATCGACGCCATTGGCAACCGTTCGGCAGGCCATTGCCCCGGGGAGCGGCTCGTGTCATAAAAGGCCGGGCACACGGCAGGCCAGGCGGCGCCGTACGGCGAAGAGGTGAGGCACGTATGTCATTCTTGAAGACTGTCTGCAGGGGGAGCGTGTGCGCCGCCATCGCCGCGGTCGGCGTGCTCGGCATCGCTCGTCCCGCCTTGGCGCATCACTCGTTTGCGCTGTTCGATCACGTCAATCGGATCACGGTGACGGGGACTGTCGTCAAGTTCGATTGGACCAACCCTCACGTGTACATCCATCTCGCCATCCCGGACGGAGCGAAGACCAAGGCCTATACGGTCGAGTGCGCAAGCCCCAACGTTCTTACGCGCGTCGGCTGGAAGTACGGCGACATCAAGCAGGGCGACCGAGTCACGCTCCTCATCAATCCCTTGAGGAGCGGCAAGGCGGGCGGCATGCTCGAGAAGGCGATGCTCTCCGACGGCAGGACCCTGAGCGACGGCAACCCTCCGGGCGGTGTGTTTCCGCTGCAGCGGCAGCGCGAGTGAGGAGGTGGCTTCCATGAGTCTGCACCCCCGTCCTGCTACACGAAGCCGGAGCAGGTTGCTCGCGTGGGCCGCCGCCGCAGGCGCGCTGGCCATGCTCGCATCGACGCTGCCCGGCGAGGCCTTCGACTCGCAGATGCCAGGGGCCGATATCACGGGCACATGGGTCCGCTATGGCGGCTTCTCGCGCCGTGGCGTCGATCCGCGATATGCGGCGCCACCATCCGGAAAGATGGTGCTGCGGCCGCAGTACGCCAAGGCCTACAACGCCAAGACCAAGGAAGAGGAGACCGCTGCGGCAAGCGGGGAGCCGATCGCGGATCCGGGTGTCAACTGCCTGCCCTACGGCATGCCGGAGATGATGTCCGCCATCTACCCGCTCGAGATTCTGCAGACGCCCGGACAGGTGACCATCATCGCCGAGGCCTTCAGCCAAGTGAGACGCATCTTCCTCAACGCGCCCCAGGTCAAGATCGGCGATTTCCCGCCGGGATATTACGGGCACTCCGTCGGTCACTGGGAAGGGGACACGCTCGTCGTGGACACGATCGGCATCAAGCCCTCGGTGCTCGGCCACGACGAGATGCCGCACAGCGACCAGTTGCGCATTACCGAGCGTATCCGGCTCGTCTCGCCCGATATCCTGCACGATGAGATCACCGTGCAGGATCCGGTGACGCTCGTGAAGCCCTGGACATTCACCTTCGCGTACAGGCGCTATCCGCACTACCAGATGCAGGAGTACGTGTGCGAGAACAATCACGAGTACATCGACCCGAGCGGCGTACAGCACGTGCGCCTGCAAGACGAGATGCCGAAGTGAGATCGCTCCCCGCCTGAGCTTTCAAACCCGCCGCCTGCGCCGTCAACGTTTTCAAAGGAGTCGAGACATGAACGCGGTCGTCAAGCCCGAAATCGAGTCCCGCACCGCCGGGTTCCTCTCGAGCGCTCACAAGCTGTTCATCAATAATGAATGGGTGGAGCCCGAGTCCGGCAAGACCATCGAGGTGATCAACCCGGCGACGGGCAAGGTGTTCGCGAAGGCCGCGGCCGGCGGCGCCGCGGATATCGACAAGGCGGTGCGCGCGGCGCGCGCCGCGTTCGAGAGTGGTCCGTGGCCAAGCATGCCGCCCGTCGAGCGCTCGCGGCTCATCTGGAAGCTCGCCGACGCGGTCGAGGCCGCCGCGGACGAGATCGGGTACATCCTGAGTCTCGACAACGGCATGCCGATGATGATGGCGAAGTTTGCCGGCGCGCTCGGCACCGCGCGCAATCTGCGCTACCTCGCCGGCTGGTGCGGCAAGATCGATGGGGCCGTGCCGACGACCGCGGAGCCGAACAAGCTCGCCTACACCCTCAAGGAGCCGGTCGGAGTCGTGGGCGCGATCACGCCCTGGAATTTCCCGTTCGCCATGGAGGCCGACAAGGTCGGCCAGGCCATGGCCTCCGGATGCACGCTCGTGCTGAAGCCCGCCGAGCTGACTCCGCTCGGAGCGATCCTCCTCGGCCGGCTCGTCGAGGAGGCGGGCATTCCTCCCGGCGTCATCAACATCGTGACTGGATACGGCGATCCGGCCGGCAAGGCGCTGGTCGAGCATCCGGACGTGGACAAGATCACCTTCACGGGGTCGACCGCCACGGGCAAGTGGATCGTGCAGGCGGCGGCCGCGACGCTCAAGCGGGTGACGCTCGAGCTCGGGGGCAAGTCGCCGACCTTCGTCTTCCCGGATGCGGATCTCGAGCGGGCCATTCCGGGCGCCGCGATGTCGGTCTTTGCAAACGCCGGCCAGATCTGCGTCGCCGGATCGCGCCTGTACGTGCACAAGAAGGTGTTCGACCAAGTCGTGGAGGGTGTGAGCGGCATGGCGAAGCGCCTGAAGGTCGGTCCCGGACTCGAGCCCGAGAGCCAGATGGGACCCCTCATCTCCCAGCGGCAGCTCGAGCGCGTGACCGGCTACATCGAGTCCGGCAAGACCGAGGGTGCGCAAGTCGTGGTCGGCGGCGAGCGGCGTGCGGGTGAAGGCTACTTCCTCAACCCCACGGTGCTCGCGCAAACCCATCGCAGCATGAAGGTCATGCGCGAGGAGATCTTCGGGCCGGTCGTCTGCGCCATGCCGATGGACGATGACGACCTGGATCGCATCGCGAAGGTGGCGAACGATACGACCTACGGACTGTCCGCTTACATCTGGAGCCGCGACGTGAGCATCGTTCACAAGCTCGCGCGCAAGATCAAAGCCGGCACGATCCAGGTCAACGGCGGCGTCGGCCTCGACCCGGCCGTGCCGTTCGGCGGCTACAAGCAGTCCGGTTGGGGTCGGGAGCGCGGGCGCGATGGCATCGAAAGCCTGACGGAGACGAAGGCAGTCGGCATCTCCCTGTAGCTCGCCCCGATGCGCACCGTCGGCTTCGTCGGCATCGGCAACATGGGTTGGCCCATGGCCGCAAACCTCGTGAAGTGCGGCCGGTATGCCGTTGCCGTTCACGACAAGGAAGCCGAGCGCAGCGCGCGATTCGCCCGGGAGCAGGGATGTACCGTGGCGGGCACGCTGGCGGAGCTCGCCTCCGCCGATGCCGTGATCACCATGCTGCCGACGGGACGCGACGTGCGTGAGGTGGTGCTGCAGGAAGGGGGCCTCGCGGCCTGTCGGCGACGGGGCACGCTCGTGATCGACATGAGCTCCTCCGATCCCGTCGGCACCAGGGAGCTCGGCCCGGTGCTGGCCCAGCGCGGCCTGACGCTCCTGGATGCGCCGGTCTCGGGTGCTGTCCCCCGCGCCCGCACGGGCACGCTCGCCATCATGATCGGCTGCAACGATCGCGAGGCCGTGGTGAGGGCGAAGCCGCTGCTCTCTGCCCTGGGCGATCGGCTGTTCGAGGTGGGCTCGCTCGGCTCGGGCCACGCGATGAAGGCGCTCAACAACCTCGTGGCCGCAGCCGGCTTCACGGCCGTGTCGGAGGCAGTGCTCATCGGGCGGCGCTTCGGCCTTGACCCGACGACCATGGTCGAGGTGCTCAACGCCTCGACCGGCCGCAGCTTCATCACCGAAGCGGTCATGAAGGAGCAGGTGATCGAGGGCCGTCACGCGAGCGGCTTCTCGCTCGGACTGCTCGCAAAGGATGTCAAGATCGCAGCGGATCTCGGCAACGCCGTGCGGCTCGATGCGCCGCTCACGCGGCTCGTGAGCGACCGCTGGCTGCTCGCCCGGGACCGCCTCGGCGCGGCGCGAGACAACACGGAGGCGATCCTCGCCTGGGATCACGACCTGCCGGGCGATCGAGGAAAGGGATCGTAACCGGCAGGCCGAGGCGCCGAGGCGCAGCGGACTGCCTACCCGGGTCCTCGCCGGGCGGGACTGCCTGGAACGCTCAGGTCGCGCTCCATCTGAATGGCGTCCTCGAGCCTCTGGTAGTAGCCGGCAACGCGGCCGGTCTCGCGGTATCCCCGCGCCTGGTAAAACGCGCGTGCGATCGAGTTTGAGGCTCGCAGCTCGAGCTGAATCAGGAACGTTCCGGCCACCACGGCGCTCTCCTCGAGCCAGGAGAGGAGCGCGCGGCCGAGCCCGCGCCGCTGGCTGTAGGAGTCCACTGCCAGCAGATTCAAGTGAGCCGTGCTGTCGCCGAACTGCATGATGGCGAAACCGAGCAGGCCGGCCGAGCGCTTGGCGGTGAGGACGATGCTCTCCTCGCCGCGGATGTGGCGCGCGACGCGCTCGGGGGGCCACGAGGGCGTGAGGCCCGCCTCGATGAGCCGCGAGGACATCGCCGAGATGACCGGCGCATCGGCCAGGCGGGCGAGCTCGAGGCGGTGATCGACCGTATCCACGACCAGAGAGTCCGCTCCCGGCGGCCGGCCGTCAACTCGTCTAGAATCCGCCGCATGCAAACCACCCCAGGGGACTCATCGCGAGGGACGGCCCCGGCGAAGACCCGCCCGGAGGTCAGCGTCGTCGTCCCCGTGTTCAATGAGGAAGCCTCGCTCCCGACACTGTTCGCACGGCTGTACGGCGCGCTCGATCGGCTCGGCACCTCCTACGAGTGCGTCTTCATCGACGACGGCAGCCGCGACCGCTCGGTCGCGCTGCTGCGTGCGCAGCAGCAAGCGCGGCCCGCCGAGACGCGCGTGGTGCTCTTTCAGAGAAACTTCGGCCAGCACGCCGCGATCCTCGCGGGGTTCGAGTTCGCGACCGGCGACGTCGTCGTCACGCTCGATGCGGATCTGCAAAATCCTCCGGAGGAGATCCCGCGCCTCCTCGAGGCAGCGCGGGCTGGACACGACTACGTCGGCACCGTCCGCCGCGGCCGCAAGGACCACTGGGCGCGCAAGTGGATGTCGAAGGCGATCAACATCGTCCGGGACCGCACGACTCAGATCCGGATCACCGATCAAGGATGCATGCTGCGCGCGTATTCCCGCGCGGTCGTCGAGGCGGTCAATGCCTCCCCGGAGGTCAATACGTTCATTCCGGCGCTCGCTTACCTCTATGCGCGCGAGCCCGCGGAGATCGAGGTGGCTCACGAGCCCCGCCGCGCGGGCGAGTCGAAGTACTCGCTCTACAAGCTGATCCGGCTCAATTTCGATCTCATCACGGGCTTCACGGCCGTGCCGCTGCAGCTGTTCTCCATGCTCGGCATGGGAATCTCCGCCATCGCCGGCGTGTTCGTGGTGTACCTGGCCGTGCGCCGCCTGATCCACGGTCCGGAAGTGCAGGGCGTCTTCACACTCTTCGGAATCGACTTCTTCCTGGTGGGGCTTGCCCTGTTCGGAATCGGCCTGATCGGCGAGTACGTCGGGCGCATCTACGAGCAGGTGCGCGGCCGGCCCCGGTACATGATCGCGGCGGTGCTCGACAGCACGGGCGCTCGCGCGACCGAGCTCGCACGCCAGTCCGGGCGCGAGGCGGCGCGCGAGGCCTCGGATGTTTGAGGCCCTTCGTGTTTAGAGCGGTCGTCTTCGCGTACAGCGAGGTGGGCTTTCGATGCTTGAGAGCGCTCCTGGACGCCGGAGTCGACGTGCCTCTCGTGTTCACCCACCCCGATTCGCCGGCGGAACGGCCCTGGTTCGGCAGCGTCGCGCGCCTCGCTGCCGAGCGGGGAGTCGAGGTGATGACCGCCAATCCGAGCGGCGAGGAGTGGATTCTGCGCATCGAGGCGCTCGCGCCTCAATATGTGCTCTCTTTCTATTACCGATCGTTGCTCGAGGAGCGCCTCCTCGCCGCAGCTCGCTGGGGCGCGCTCAACATGCACGGGTCGCTCCTGCCGAAGTACCGGGGACGAGCGCCGATCAACTGGGCCATTCTGAGCGGTGAGTCCGAGACCGGGGCGACGCTGCATTACATGGTGCGCAAGCCCGACGCCGGGCCGATCATCGACCAGGAGAAGGTACCGATCGGAATTGACGACACCGCGCTCTCGGTGTCGCTCGCCGTAGCCGATGCCGCAGTGCGGCTGCTCACGCGCTGGCTGCCCCGTCTCGCGGCGGGTCCTCCCCCCGCGCGCCCGATGGACCTCTCGCAAGGCTCCTATTTCGGCGGCCGGACGCCCGAGGACGGCCGGATCGACTGGGCTTGGCCCGCAAGCCGTCTCCACAATCTGATTCGGGCCGTCGCGCCACCTTTTCCGGGCGCCTTTACCGAGCTCGGCGGCCGGCGGTTGCTCTTCGCGGGCTCGCGCTGGCTCGACGAGCGGGTACGGCACGCGCAAAGCGCTCCGTGCCTCTACGTCGAGGACGGCCGTCTGCTGCTCGATTGCCGAGGCGGTCAACGGCTCTCCATCCCCGGCGTTTCGCTCGATGGCGAGCCGCTCGGCGCGGAGGAGCTCGGGCGCCGGCACGGCGCCGCTCCGCTCCGCCTCGATCCCGCACCACTCACAAGGCGAATCGCAGAATGAAGAAGCTGCTCATCCTCGGTGTCAACGGATTCATCGGCCACCACTTGAGCGAGGCCGTCATGCGCGGCACGGACTGGGACGTGTACGGCATGGACCTCGAATGCGACCGCCTCGCCAACGTGCTCGGCAATCCGCGCTTCCACTTCTTCGAGGGCGACATCACCATCAACCGCGAATGGGTCGAGTATCACATCCGCAAGTGCGATGTGCTCCTGCCGCTCGTCGCGATCGCGACACCCGCGACCTACATCAGCGATCCCCTGCGCGTGTTCGAGCTCGACTTCGAGGCGAACCTGCCTCTCATCCGCGCGTGCGTGAAGCACGGCAAGCGAGTGATCTTCCCCTCGACGTCCGAAATCTACGGGATGTCGGCCGACTCGGAGTTCCATCCGTACGAGTCCTCGCTCGTGCTCGGGCCGGTGCCGAAGTCGCGCTGGATCTACTCCTGCAGCAAGCAGCTGCTCGACCGGGTGATCTGGGCCTACGGCTCGGAGCAGAAGCTCGACTTCACGCTGTTTCGGCCGTTCAACTGGGTCGGGCCGGGGCTCGATCGCATGACGACGCCCAAGGAAGGCAGCTCGCGCGTGCTCACGCAGTTCCTCGGCAACATCGTCCGCGGCGAGAACATTCAGCTCGTCGACGGAGGCACGCAGCGGCGATGCTTCACGTTCATCTCCGAGGGCATCGATTGCCTCATGCGCATCATCGCCAATCCTGGGCGCATCGCCTCGGGCAAGATCTACAACATCGGCAATCCGCAAAACGACCTCTCGGTCCGGCAGCTCGCGGAGATGATGCTGGAGGTCGCGCGCACGATCGATGTCTACGCGGACACCGCGCGGCGAGTGCAGCTCATCGAGGTCTCCTCGGAGAGATACTACGGCGCGGGCTACCAGGATGTGCGGGCTCGAGTGCCGTGGATCCGCAATACCACGGAGGAGCTCGGCTGGAGTCCGAGCATCGACATGCCGGCGGCACTGCGCAGCATCTTCGAGTCCTATAGGGCCAATCTGCCGGCGGCGCGCGCGCTGGTCGAGGCCAGCTGATCTCGAGATGGCGCAGTCTCCCGCGGCAACGCACTCCTCCGCGGCATTCCCGGCGCATCCGCAGCGTCGCGTGGCGCTCAAGGTGGACGTGGACACCCTGCGAGGGACGCTCCAGGGCGTGCCTGCGCTCGCCGCGCTCCTCGGCAGGCTCGGGGTCGGCGCGACCTTCTATTTCAGTGTGGGGCCCGATCACACCGGCCGTGCGCTGAAGCGCATCTTGCGGCCCGGATTCCTGCGCAAGGTTCGCCGAACCTCGGTCGCCTCGCATTACGGCATGCGAACGCTGCTCTACGGCACTTTGCTGCCGGGTCCGCGGATCGGGCGGCGTGCCGGAGACGTGATGCGCGCCGTGCGCGATGCAGGCTTCGAAGTCGGGGTTCACTGCCACGACCACGTGCGTTGGCAGGACGGGGTTCGCGGAGCCGACGCCGCCTGGACGCGCCGGGAGTTCGAGCGGGCCATCACCGCGTTCGCGGAGGTGTTCGGGGAGCCGCCGCGCTCGCACGCGGCCGCGGGCTGGCAGAT
>JASHTA010000481.1 GCA_030040795.1 Gammaproteobacteria bacterium
CCACGGCGGAGCCGGTGCGCTGTCGCGGGACCTGCCGCACGTCGAGCTTGGACGGACTCGAGACGCGCTGCGCCACGCGCTCGATGCAGGCCGAGCCGTGCTCGCGTCGGGCGGCACGAGCCTCGATGCCGTACAGAATGCCGTGCGCGCCATGGAGAGCTCCGGTGTGCTGAATGCCGGGTTCGGCGCCGCGCTCAATCACGAGGGGCTTGCGGAGCTCGATGCGGCGATCATGGACGGGCGTGACCGCCGGGCGGGAGGCGTTGCCGCCGTGCGGCACGTTGCGCATCCCATCGACCTGGCGCGCGCGATCATGGACGAGGGCAAGCACGTCATGCTCGCCGGGCTCGGCGCAGAGCAGTTCGCGCGCGACCACGGGCTCGAGCTGCGGCCCGACGGCGATTTCATCACGGAGCGGCGGCTGAAGGAGCTCGAGCGGGCCATTCGCGTGGCGCAGCGGGCCGGTGACTCGGTCGGTGGCTCGGCCGGCGGCTCGGCCGCCATCCCCTGGCATCCCACGGGCACGGTCGGAGCGGTGGCGCTCGACATGCACGGGTCTCTGGCGGCGGCGACCTCCACGGGCGGCCTCACCAACAAGCACGCCGGCCGCGTCGGCGACTCGCCGATCATCGGCGCCGGCACATATGCCGAAAATGGCGTATGCGCCGTGTCGGCGACTGGAGCGGGCGAGTACTTCATGCGCTTCGCCGCCGCCGCCGACGTGCGCGCTCGCATCAAATATCAGGGCAAGAGCATCGAGACTGCGGCGCGAGAGGTGATCGCCGAGCTCCAGGCGGCCGGCGGCGAGGGCGGCCTCATCGCCGTCGACTGCGAAGGCGTCGTCACCATGCCTTTTTCGTCACAGATGATGCTGCGCGGGCAGGCGAGCGGGGAGCGGGAGCCCGAGGTGATCGTCGAGGCGTGATAGCCCCGACCCGGCTTATCCGGCTTTCTTTCCGGCGAGGAATCGAGCGAACGCGGGCTTGGTCTGCGTCAGGATCTGGAGGATTGCCTTGCGATCCGTATCGGACAGATAAGAGTAGGTATCGCTCGTGTCTTGCCCGGTGAGTATCTGCGCGAACCGGCTGTAGATGTAGTCCTTCGCGTAGCTGGGCAGAGCGTCGAACGACGCGGAATACACGAGGTAGCTCAGGGGATATTTGAACAAGCGCGTGGTCAGGTCGAGCTCGCGCAAGGAGCGGCCGAGCTTGTCGCGCGGCCCCTGGGCCTCGAACCACGCCGTGAAGCCCGAGTTGCCCGTGATCTTGCTCGTGAAGCGCGTCGCGTCGACGAACAGCATGGCGTTGACGAGCGAGTCGAGGTACTCCTTCAGCGCTTCGCGCGTCTTATCGGGCAGCTCCACGGAGCCACCGTCCTCGCTCACGGTCGTGCGGGAGTGCCCCTTTCCCGCCTTGGCGAGCGCCTCGCGAACCTCGAAATTCACACGCGTGATGAGATTCTGCACGTCCACCTGGTGCTGCAGCACGAGCAACGCCACGATGTCGCTCTTGTCGGTGAGGTAGGGCCGCGTATTGAACAGCGCATCGAGCGTGTCGAGATTGCCTTTGCGGACCTGGTCGAGGTGCACGAGCTCGTTGACGCTGTGGACCTGGATGTTGCCGAGATGCACTTGGTTGCCGGACTGGCCCGTCACGTACCAGCCGCCCCAGCGGTACTTGAGGGGCGTCTGATCGCTCGTGATGATCTGGCCCTCGTGGGTGAGCTGATTGCCGAGAACGTCGGTGTAGGTGGACATCAGCAGGAAACGGGGCACTCCGCCGCCCGAGAGCTCGTAAGTGTCGTGGCAGGCGAGGCAGTCCAGTATCTTTCGCTGCAGCCGTACCGTCTCGCTCGGTCGGTTGGGCAGGATGTAGAACACCTGGCCGAGCTTGCTGTCCATTGCCGCAATCTCGATGTTCTCACCGACTCCCTGCACGTAGGCGACGTAGGTGTCCTCGTTGAAGTAGATTGCCCGCGGCTTCGCGGCCGAGATCGCTCCGATCTGCAGGCTCGAATGCGAGTACACGAGCGTCTGCGAGCTGGGATCGATGCGCAGCGCCTTCAGGAGCGAGTCGAGATAGCCGCGGGGCGCACCGTACTGCAGCTTCGCAGCGCCGCTGTCGATCCGGGCTTGCAGGCGGGCGATCGGGTTGTTCTGCGCCGACCGCGCGTACCCGATGACCGGATATTCCTTGTCATAGGTGAGTGTGATGGGGTTTCCGAGGAAGCTCGTGCCGGAATCGTTCGCGGAGGAATCACCCCCGCCGGATTGCGCTGATGCGGAGAGCGGAACGGCCGCGGCCCACAGTCCGGCGGCCACGGCGCAGAGCACAGTGATGAGAGGCGAGGCGCCTCTCGCCTTGAAGTGGACTCTTTGCGCCGGCATCGTTCTCATGGATAAGCCTTGCAGTGTACCGTCCCTTGCGGTGCGATGGCAGCCACCGACCCGGCGCACGGCTTTTCCCGGCGGGTAAATGCACGCAGCCCTCGTTCGGCGCGCGCCGCCCGCGCCCGATGCTTGTTAGGATGCGCGATCAACCCGATCGTCGAGGGGTTGGAATGGCCAGGATTTTCGGACAACATGCGCGGTTCTGGCTCGCCGTGCTCGCCGGCGTCGTGGGCTGCTTCGCGGCCCCGCACCGCTGGGTGGAGGTCAGTCGCGTCCTCATCGGATGGAACGTCAGCGTCTTGCTTTTTTTGGCGCTGACCTACACGTCGATCACCCGGCTCGATGCGGGCCAGCTCCGCTCGCGCTACGAGGCTGAGGATCCCACGGCCCCCGTCATCCTCGTCTTTGTGACGGTCGCCGCATTGCTCAGCCTCGTCGCGATCGTCGAAGTGCTCTCCACGATCAAGCAGTCCGCGCCGCTCGGCAGAGCGGCGAGTCTCTCGCTTGCGGCGCTGACCATCGTCGGGTCGTGGGTGCTGGTGCCCACGATGTTCACGCTGCATTACGCCGATCTGTACTACAGCACGGGACCCGATGACCGCCCGCTCGCGTTCCCGCAGACCTCGCTTCCGACTTTCTGGGACTTCGCGTATTTCTCCTTCACGATCGCGGCGGCCTGCCAGACGGCCGATGTCGCGACGAACGGCGTGTCCATTCGCAAGACGGTGATCGCGCACGAGCTGATCTCGTTCGTCTTCAACGTCTCGATTCTCGGCTTCGCAATCAATGTGACGGCGGGGCTGCTCGGCAGCGGCTGAGGCAGCAGGCCTCTCGGTCGCCAGGGCGGGGGAACCCATGTAGAGTGCCCGCCATCGAAGGTCGTCGGCACCCATGCCCCCGGGATCGATCATGTCTTCGCGTCCGCTCAAACTGATCTCCTCGATGGCCGCGCGCGAGGTGCTCGGCGAGCTTGCGGCGCAGTTCGAGCGCCTGAAGGGGCAGCCAGTGATCGCCGAGGCGGCCGGGGGTGTCGATGTGGCGAAGCGCGTGCAGGCGGATGAGCCGGTCGATGTCGTCGTGCTAGCGAGCAACGCGATCGAGAAGCTGATCGCGGAGGGTAAGCTTCTCGCCCGCAGCCGCGTCGACCTCGCAAAGTCGGGCGTTGCAATCGCGGTGCGCGCGCGCGCTGCGCGGCCCGACATCTCGACCGAGGACGCGGTGAGGCGCGCGGTGGTTGCCGCAAGATCGCTCAGCTACTCGACGGGCCCGAGCGGCGTGTA
>JASHTA010000482.1 GCA_030040795.1 Gammaproteobacteria bacterium
GACAACGGCCGCACGGCCGGCACGCCCCGCGCCGCCGGCGCGCCTCGCGGCGATGGAGCCCCGCGCCCCGATGGAGCCCGCCATGCCTGACGATCCGCGCCTGAAGATCGCCGTGCAGAAATCCGGGCGGCTCACCGAGCCCTCGCTCGACCTGCTCGCGCGCTGCGGACTGAAGCTCTCCCGGGGCAAGGACCAGCTGATGGGCTTCGGGGAGAACATGCCGCTCGATGTGCTCTTCGTCCGCGACGATGACATCCCGGACCTGGTGCAGGAGGATGTCTGCGACCTCGGGCTCGTCGGACTCAATGTGCTCGAGGAGAAGCGCCTCGAGCTGGCCGAGCGGGGCCACCCGGCCCGCTTCCAGCGCGTGCGGATGCTCGACTTCGGCCGCTGCCGGCTCGCGCTCGCCGTGCCGCAGGGCACGGCGTTCGGCGGCCTCGCCTCGCTTGCCGGCAAGCGCATCGCGACGACCTACCCGTACCTCCTCGCCAAGTACCTGCGCGAGCGGGACGTGCGGGCCGAGATCGTCGTGCTCTCCGGCTCCGTGGAGATCGCCCCGCGCCTGGGGCGCGCCGACGCCGTGTGCGACCTCGTCTCGACGGGCTCGACGCTGCAGGCGAATCATCTGCGCGAGGTCGAGACGGTGCTCGAGAGCCATGCGGCGCTCATTCGCACGCCGGTCGCCCTGCCGCCGGAGAAGGACGAATGGGTGCAGCGGCTGCTGAAGCGCATCGAGGGCGTGGAGCAGGTGCGGGAGAGCAAGTACATCCTGCTGCACGCGCCGCGTGCGGCGCTCGCGGAAGTCCGCCGGCTGCTGCCCGGCTGCGAGGCGCCCACGATCATTCCCCTCGAGGGTCATCCGGACAAAGTCGCGGTGCATGCCGTGTGCCGCGAGAACGTGTTCTGGGAGACGCTCGAGGGCCTGAAGAAGGCCGGCGCGAGCGCGCTGCTCGTGCTGCCCGTCGAGAAGATGCTCGATTGATCCCATGCGCATCCTGGTGTGGAACACCCTGAGCGATACGGAGCGCCGCGCCGCTCTTGCGCGCCCGACGCAAGGCAGCCGGCGCGATGTGGCGGAGAGTGTGCGCGACATCGTCGCGACGGTCCGCCGCGACGGGGATGCCGCGGTCCGTGATTTCACGGAACGCTTCGACAGCGTGCGGCTCGGCGCGCTTGCCGTGTCGCCCGCCGAGCTGGCCGAGGCTCGCGCCCGGATGACCGCGGCGCAGCTCGATGCGCTGCGCCGCGCCATCGCGAACGTCGAGGCTTTCCATGCCGCGCAGCGCCTGGAGCCCTTCGCCATGGAGGTGATGCCCGGCGTGCGCTGCGAGCGCATGCTGCGCCCGATCTCCGCGGTCGGACTGTACGTGCCGGCGGGCTCCGCCCCCCTGCCCTCTGCGGTCGTCATGCTGGCGGTTCCCGCGCGCCTCGCCGGATGCCCGCAGCGGGTGCTGTGCACGCCGCCCGGCCGCGATGGCTCGGCGCATCCCGCCGTCCTCGCGGCCGCGGAGCTCTGCGGCATCGAGCAGATCTTCAAAGTCGGCGGAGCTCAAGCGATCGCGGCCCTCGCGTACGGCACTCAGAGCATCCCGAAGGTGGACAAGATCTTCGGACCCGGTAACGCCTGGGTGACGGAAGCGAAGCAGCGGGTCGCCACCGATCCCGACGGGGCGGCCTGCGATTTGCCGGCCGGTCCCTCCGAGGTGCTGGTCATCGCGGACGAGTCGGCGCGGCCCGACCTCGTGGCGGCGGACCTCCTCGCTCAGGCGGAGCACGATGCCCAGGCGCAGGCCGTGCTCGTGACACCCTCGAGCGAACTCGCCAGCGCCGTCACGGCTGCCGTCGACCGCCAGTTCCTCACCCTCTCGAGGCAGAGCATTCTCGAGCGCTCCCTCGCGGCGAGCCGCTGTATCGTCGTCGAGGATCTGGCAACGGCCGTCGCCGTATCGAACGAGTACGCGCCCGAGCATTTGATCCTGCAGGTGCGCGAGCCGCGGCGCTGGCTCGGCGAGGTGCGCAGCGCCGGCTCCGTGTTCCTCGGCGAATGGTCCCCGGAGCCTCTCGGGGATTACTGCTCGGGCACCAATCACGTCCTGCCCACCTACGGCTATGCGCGGGCCTACAGCGGCCTCTCGACGCTCGACTTCGTCAAGCGCATCACCGTGCAGGAGCTCTCGGCCGAGGGCCTCGCGGCGCTCGGTCCGGTCGCGGCCGAGCTCGCGAGCCTCGAGGGGCTCGACGCGCACGCCAATGCGGTCACGCGCCGGCTCGCGGTGCTCGGCGTGCCCAAATGAACGCCCATCTCGAGCCCACGCCCTCGCCGCTCGCGCTCGCGCGCTCCGAGATCCTCGACCTCAAGCCCTACGAGCACGCCTCGTGGGAGCCGGCACTCGAGCGGCTGCATGCGAACGAGCTGCCCTGGAGACTCGCCGGCGATGCGACGGCTGCCGGCCTCAACCGCTATCCCGAGCCGCAGCCTCGCGCGCTCGTGGAGCGTCTCGCCTCGCTCTACGGCGTCTCGCCGGCCGAAGTGCTCATCGGACGAGGGAGCGACGAGGCGATCGACCTTGTGACGCGGGCGTTCTGCCGCGCCGGAGAGGACAGTGTCATCGTCTGCCCGCCGACCTTCGGTATGTACGCCGTGGCGGCGCGCATCCAGGGCGCGGAGGTCGTCCGGGTCCCCCTCGATGCCGAACGAGGCTTCGCGCTCGATGAGCGCGCGATCCTCGAGCAGAGCGCCCGCGGCGTGAAGCTGGTGTACGTGTGCTCGCCCAACAATCCGACCGGGAACCTTGCGAGCGAGCCGGTGCTGCTCCACCTCGCGGAGGCGCTCGCCGGACGGGCGCTGCTCGTCGTGGATGAGGCCTACCTCGAGTTCTCGGGCGCGCCCAGCCTGGCGCGCCACGTCGCGACGCATCCTCACCTCGTGGTCGTGCGGACGCTCTCGAAGGCTCACGGGCTCGCCGGAGCGCGCTGCGGGGTCCTGATCGCCGTGCCCGAGATCGTGGCGTTGCTGCGCAAGATCATCCCGCCCTACGCGTTGACGCAGCCGACGATCGAGACCGTGCTCGCCGCGCTCGAGCCGGGCCGGTTGGAGGAGGCCCGCGGCCGCGTGGCGCTCATCCGCGCCGAACGTGAGCGGCTGCGCGACGCGCTGAGCGGCTGCGCCGGCGTCGTGCGTGTGCTGCCGAGCGTCGCGAACTTCCTGCTCGTGGAGTTTCGCGATGCGTCGGCCGCGTTTGCTCGCGCGCGCGCGGTCGGACTGCTCGTACGCGACGTGCGCTCGCAGCCGGGCCTCGGCCGCCACCTGCGCATCACCGTCGGGACGCCCGAGCAGAACGCGCGTCTGGTGGCGGGCCTTGCGCGCGGGCCGGCTTGAGGTAGCGCCGCCGTGACTCCCGTCCTGTTCATCGACCACGATGGCACGCTCGTCGAGGAGCCGCCGGACGAGCAGGTCGACGCCGTGGAGAAGGTGCGTTTCATGCCGGGCGTGTTCGCCGCGCTCGCGGACCTCACGCGCGCCGGATATCGCCTCGTGATCGTGACCAACCAGGACGGCCTCGGAACGGCGTCGCACCCCGCCGACGCGTTCGAGAAGGCGCATCGATTCATCCTCGATGCCTTCGGCTCGCAGGGCATCGCGTTCGAGGCTGTGCTCATCTGCCCGCACTTCGCCAGCGACGGCTGCCAGTGCCGCAAGCCGCTCCCCGGGCTCGTGCAGGACTTACTGCGCGAGGGCGGCGTCGATCTCTCGCGGAGCGCCGTCATCGGGGATCGCGACAGCGACCTCGAGCTCGCGCGAAACATCGGGATTCGCGGGTATCGCGTCCGCCGCGGGGGCACGCCGCAAGAGACCTGGCCCGCCGTTGCGCGCGAGATTCTCGCGCGGCGCGCACGCGTCGAGCGCGCCACGAAGGAGACGCGCATCGCCGTCACCGTCGACCTCGACGCGAGCGCCCTGGACGCGGACGCTACGGTGCGTGCCCGCACCGGCATCGGCTTCTTCGATCACATGCTCGAGCAGCTCGCCAAGCACGGAGGATTCGCGCTCGATCTCGCATGCGAGGGGGACCTCCATATCGATGAGCACCACACCGTCGAGGACTGCGCGCTCGCGCTCGGCGAGGCGCTGCGGCGTGCGCTCGGCGCCAAGGCCGGCATCGCACGCTACGGCTTTCTCCTGCCGATGGACGAGTCGCGGGCGCAGGTCGCCGTCGATCTGTCCGGCCGGGCCTTTGCCGTCTTCGAGGGGACGTTCGGCCGGGACCAGATCGGCGGCCTGCCGACCGAGCTCGTCCCGCATTTCTTCCGCTCGCTCGCCGAGAGCCTCGGCGCGGCGATCCACGTGAGCGTCACGGGCGAGAACTCGCACCACATGGTCGAGGCGTGCTTCAAGGGCGTGGGCCGCGCCTTGAGGCAGGCCTTCCGGCGCGAGGGCCTCGAGCTGCCGAGCACGAAGGGCGTGCTGTGAGGAGATGCGGGCGTGAGCGAGACCCTGGCGTGAGCGAGACCCTGATGGTGAGCGAGACCGGTTTGAGTGAGACCCTGGTGTAAGCGAGATCGCGCGATGAGCGAGGTGGTCATCATCGACAGCGGAGGCGCCAACCTCGCCTCGCTGCAATTTGCCCTCGAGCGGCTCGGTGCCCGTGCGGCCGTGTCGGGCGATGCTGCGCGGATCGCGGAGGCTCCGCGAGTGATTCTGCCCGGCGTCGGCTCCGCGCGGGATGCGATGGAGAGGCTACGCGCCCTGGGCCTCGCCGAGCGGCTGCCGAGGCTCGAGCAGCCCGTGCTCGGCATCTGCCTCGGCATGCAGCTGCTCTACCGGCTGTCGGCCGAGGGCTCGACGCCGTGCCTCGGCATCCTCCCCGGCACCGTGGAGCGCCTCGCTTCGCAACCGGGTCGGCCGGTGCCGCACATGGGCTGGAATCAGCTCGAGCTCGCCGTCCACGATCCGCTGCTCGAGGGAGTCGAGACGGGCGACTACGTGTACTTCGTTCACAGCTATGCGGCACCCGTGTCCCAGGCGGCGCTCGCCACCACGCGGTACGGCGTCGAGGTCACCTCGGTCGTGCGGCACGGCAACTTCTGGGGCACGCAATTTCACCCGGAGCGCTCCGGGCGCACGGGCGCGGCGATCCTCGCGAATTTCCTCCGGGTGTCCTGATGCTGCTCATGCCCGCGATCGATCTGCGCCACGGCCGCTGCGTGCGGCTTTATCGGGGCGACTTTCACGCCGAGACCCGCTACGAGCTCGAGCCTCACGAGCTGCTCCTGCGCTACCGGTCGCTCGGTGCCACGTGGCTGCACGTGGTGGATCTCGACGGTGCGAAAGATGGCGTGGTGGCGAATCGCGCGATCATCGTCGCGCTCGCCTCGCAGCCCGCCGTGAGCCTGCAAGTCGGCGGGGGAATGCGCTCGGCCGAGGCGCTGAGCGATCTTCTGCGCCAGGGCGTCGAGCGGGTGGTGGTCGGCAGCGCAGCCGTCGAGCAGCCGCGCGAGGTCGCGGAGTGGCTCGCGCATTTCGGCCCGGAGCACGTCTGTCTCGCCTTCGACGTGCAGCTCGACCGGCACGGGGAGCCGCGCGTGCGCACGCGCGGGTGGACCCAGGACGGCTCGGCGAGCCTCTGGAGCGCCATCGAGCCGTTCTGCGCCCGCGGCCTGCGCCATGTGCTGTGCACCGACATCGATCGGGACGGCGCGCTCACCGGACCCAATCTCGACCTGTACCGGGAAGCGCTGCGCCGCTTTCCCGAGCTTGCCTGGCAAGCCTCGGGCGGCGTGCGCAACGCGGCCGATCTCACCGCGCTCGCTGCGATCGGCGTTCAAGCTGCCGTGAGCGGCAAGGCTTTGCTCGAGGAGCGCATGACCCCCGAGGAGTTGCGGCCATTCTTGCCAAACGCATCATTCCCTGCCTCGACGTCCGCGACGGCCAAGTCGTAAAGGGCGTCCGCTTCCGCGATCACCGCGTGGTCGGGGACATCCTCGAGCTCGCCGCGCGCTATCGCGACGACGGAGCGGACGAGCTCGTGTTCTACGACATCACGGCGAGCCCCGAGGCGCGCTCGGTCGACCGTGAATGGGTCCGGCGCGTTGCGCGCGGGCTCGACATTCCGTTCTGCGTCGCCGGGGGTATCCGGTCCGTTGCCGATGCCGAGGCCGTGTTGAACGCCGGAGCCGAGAAAGTGTCCATCAACTCTCCGGCGCTCGCCGATCCGAGTCTGATCGACCAGCTGAGCGCCCGCTTCGGCTCCCAATGCGTCGTGGTCGGCATCGACAGCCAGACCGTGCCGGAGGGCTATCGTGTCTTCCAATACACGGGAGATCCGAGCCGTACCCGCGACTCGGGGCGCGACACGCTCCAGTGGGTCGTCGAGGTGCAGGAACGGGGCGCCGGGGAGATCGTCCTCAACTGCATGGCGAGCGACGGTGTGCGCCAGGGGTACGACATCGAGCAGCTGCGCGCCGCGCGCCCTGCGTGCCACGTTCCGCTCGTCGCATCGGGTGGCGCCGGTTCCGTCGGGCATTTCCGCGACGTGTTCGCGCAGGCGGACGTGGACGCCGCGCTCGCAGCGAGCGTCTTTCACACCGGCGCGATTGCGGTCCACGACCTCAAGCGCGAGCTTCGAGAAGCAGGCATCGAGGTGCGGCCATGGCGGTGACGTTGACATCCGCAGAGATCTCCTCGCTCGATTTTGCGAAGGGCGCAGGCCTGCTGCCGGCCATCATCCAGCACGCGGGCTCCGGGGCCGTGCTGATGCTCGGCTTCATGAGCGCCGAGGCGCTGCGCGCGACGATCGAGCGCCGCCGCGTCGTCTTCTTCAGCCGCAGCAAGCAGCGGCTCTGGGAAAAAGGCGAGACGTCAGGCCATCACTTGCAAGTCGAAGAGGTGCGGACCGACTGCGACCGCGACACGGTGTTGATCACCGCCTGGCCGGAAGGTCCCGTCTGCCATACGGGAACCCTGACGTGCTTCGGCGACGACCCGCTCACCGCGGCCGAGCGACTCGCCTTCCTCGCCTCGCTGGAGAGGATCATCGCGCAGCGCGCTACCGAGCGGCCCGAGGGCAGCTACACCGCTCGCCTGCTCGCGCAGGGCTCGCGGCGCCTCGCCCAGAAGGTCGGCGAGGAAGGCCTGGAGGTCGCGCTCGCCGCGGCCGCCGAGACCGGCGAGAGGATCGTGTCCGAAGCGGCCGACCTGCTCTTTCACCTTCTCGTGCTGCTGAGGAGCCGCGACATTCCGCTGGCCAGCGTCGTCACGGAGCTCGAAGCACGGCACGCCGCTAAAGCGCAAGGTGCACCCGCGCCGCAACGATAGACACGGGTCCGCGGTCGCGGTTGTACGCCGGATTCTCGACCCATTGATAATCGAGCGTCACGTGCAGCGCCGGAAGGATCGCCCAGCTGTAGTACGTCTCGATGAGGTTCTCGTGGCCCGGATGCGGCAGCTGCCCATCGCCCACGAGGATGCCTAGGCCGCCGTCCGCAAGATAGCGCTGGCGCTCCACGGAGATGGCGTTCACGACGCCGGCGAGCCCCAGGGTGTCGTCGGGGCGGCGCCAGCGCTCGCCCTGCAGCGACAATCCGAGCGACACCGTGCGATCGACATCGGTGAACTCGTAAGTCTCGACATTCCCGCCGGCATCCCCGAGGCGCGCGAACGCCCCGAGGTCGCCCGTGATCTGCTGCTCGAGATCGAGCGAGACGCCGTCGCGCTTGCGGTAGGCGCGCACGGCGGCCGGGTCGGGAGAACCGCCCGTGTCGACCCCGTAATCGATCGCGTCCTGGAGCAGCGCCATGCGCGCGTGGCTCTCGAACACGGTCAGAGCGACCTTGCCGGGCCGGCCGAGCAGCTCGTGCCGGTGCTCCATCTCGAGATCGGTCTGATACTCGTCGCAGCAAGGCTCGAGGATCGGGCTGTTCGGAACGTTCGACAGGTCGAAGAGGCCCGCGCGCCAGGTCCACGGACCGATGTACCACTCGCCCGCCGCCCCCACCGAATAGCCCCACGCATCCGCGGCGTAATCGAAGGTGCCGGCGTCGATGACGGTCCAGTTGAGGAAATCCTGGCTCGGGTCATGGGCGTAGCGATTCGTGTCGAAGACGTCGACGACGGAGAATTTGCCGACCGTCACGACGATCCGATCGGAGGACACGGAGGTCGCGAACTGGTTCGGGCCCGCCTCGACGGCCGTCCGATCGTCCCCGAGATTGAAGGTCTGCCTTACGAAGGCGCGCTGCAAGCGAAAGTACGGCGCATCGCGGCCAATCTTGTAGGCCTCGCCGCTCGGGAAGCCCGCGACGCCCAGCGTGTCGTCGAGGCCGAAGCCCTCGTCGGTCTCGGGGTTCAGCCAGAGCTCCGCGCCTTTCCACAGCCGCGCTCCGAGGAACAAGGTCGCATCGGTGGTCTCGCGCCCCTGGCTCGGGCTCAAGCTATTCGGCCCGCTGTAGGGAGCGTGAAATCCATCCGTCTGCTGCTCGACGTAGGTCGCCTGACCGAAGAGGGCGAACCGCGAGGCAGGGCCCGGCGTGGAATCCGGCGCCTCCGCCGCGCGCGCGTGCGCCGGAGTCAGGAGGAGCGCTGCAAGGCACGCGAGCCCCATCGGGATGCGCGGCAATCCCGGCCTGCCGTGCACCGCGATGCGCAGCGTCCCCACCCCGAGCCGCAGCGTTCCCACCTCGATCCGCAGCACTCCTACCCCGATCCGCAGCACGCCGCTCTCCCCTCGAAGGGACTCGATCGCGGGCGATTCTGTCGCCCCCCTATTTCAAATAAGCGTGCACCACCTCGATGAGATGTCTCGTACCGTTCGCCCGCTCGCGGTCCCGGTCATGGGCCGGATCGGCGACGTGCAGGCGGATGTGGTCCTCGAGCAGCTCGGCCATCAAGCCGTTCGCGGCGCCACGGACCGACACGACGAGCTGCATGACTTTCGCGCAGTCCTCGCCGGCGTCGAGGGCCCTCTCGATGGCCTCGACCTGGCCGCGGATGCGGCGCACCCGCTGCTTGAGCTTGATGTTGCCCTCGGTGGTATGGCGCATGGCGGGGCTCCGTATAGGTTGGGGCTATATAGGGTAGGGGGTATAGTATATCAGGCAGGCGAGCTTGCGCCAGCGCCCGAGCCATGCGGGCGCATGGACGCACGGAGCGCATGGGCGCACGGAGTGTATGGGCACACGGAGTGTATGGGCGCACGGAGCGCGCGGGCCGACGGGATGCCCGCCGCTCGCGCGGGTCGGCACTGCTTTCGAGGAGAGGTGCGGCTACTGCGCCGCGAGCGTGTCGGCGTGCGAGTAGGCGTCGTCCGCCTGCTCGTTCTGCCCGCGCGCGCGCAGCGAGTCCCCGACGAGCCGCCACGCGCGGGCTTGCGTGCGCGGATCGCCCGCCGCGAGCTGCAGGGCCTTGCGCCCCATGCTGCCTGCGAGCGCGTACTGGCCGTTCGCCTCGTGCGACTCGCCGAGCATGATCCACAGCAGAGGATTCCGGGGCTCGATGCGCAGCGCACGCTCGACGGTCGCCTGCGCGAGCTGCGGATTCCCGCGTGC
>JASHTA010000483.1 GCA_030040795.1 Gammaproteobacteria bacterium
TACGGCGCGAGCGCTGCAGGCGTCTGCCAGGGGACGATGCGGACATTGGGGATCGTCCTCGCGGCCGCTTCGACCGGGCCGTCTCCGGAGGAGCCGACGAGGATGAATTGAAGCTCCGGGAGCTTGCGCGCCGCCTCGAGCACGAGACCCAGGCCCTTCTTGTGATTGATGCGGCCGGTATAGACGACCGTCCGGGCACCTGGGGCGACACCGATTCGCGCCTTCGCGGCCGCAAGCGGGATCGGAGCCTCGAGGTGCCGCGGCTCGAAGCCATTGTGGACGCAGTAGAGCTTCGCCCGCGGAATTCCGATTTCTAGATACCGGTTCCGCGTGTACTCGGAATGGCAGATGTGGACGATGAAGCGGCGATTGCAGATCAGCCGATGGAGCCACAGCTGGAGCGGCGGGATCTGGTCGGGCCAGGGGCGGTAGTGGTCGAACACCACCCGCTGGCCGAAGAGCACGGCGAGCCAGGCGACCCATAGATTTCGGGTGTACACGAGATCGGCGTCGCGGAATTCGCGCCGCAGCACGAGGGTGAGGCCGCAGAGGAAGTGCCGCAATGCCGCCGGACGGGACGGCGCGTACGCGCGGATCGCGGGCATGCCGGCCAGAGCGGCGGCTGCGGCGCAACCTGCGCCGCTCGGCGATGGGAGATGCAGCCACGACCGGTCGGCGAGAGTCGCCAAATACTTCGCGGTCGTCACGAAGACTTCCGCGTCTGCCTGGTCGTTCGGCAGCGGATTCTCGAAGGTGAAGAGAACTCTCATCGCTGGCCGCGCGCAAAGGCTGGTAATATAGCCGAATACCCACGTGCACAACAGCAACTGCGGGCAGGGCGGATCATGCCGAGCAAGAGCAATATTCGTATCGCGATCGCCGGGATTGGCAACTGCGCGAGCGCGCTGATCCAGGGCATTCATTACTACACTCCCGAGCGTTGTCGCACCGATACGACGGGACTCATGGCGAGGGAGATCGGCGGCTACTTGCCCTGCGATGTCGATGTGGTGGCGGCGTTTGACGTGGACGCCCGCAAAGTCGGGAAGGACGTGAGCGAGGCCATCTTCGCCAAGCCGAATTGCACGAAGATCTTTCAGAAGGAAGTCCCGCAAAGCGGGGTGACCGTGCAGATGGGGCCGGTCCTCGATGGGATCTCCGAGCACATGGCCGCTTATGCCGATCACCGGACGTTCGTGCGCGCGAGCGCCCGGGAGTCCACCAGGGAAGAGGTCGTCCGCGAGTTGAAGCGCAGCGGGGCGGAGATGCTCTTGAACTACGTGCCGGTCGGCTCCGAGCAGGCGGCCCGCTTCTACGCGGAGTGCGCGCTCGAGGCCGGCGTCGCGTTCATCAACAACATGCCGGTATTCATTGCGAGCGACAAGAGCTTCGCGGAACGCTTCAAGGCGAGGAACCTCCCTATCCTCGGCGATGACATCAAATCCCAGCTTGGCGCCACGATCACGCACCGGGTGCTGACGGATCTGTTCGCCAAGCGAGGCGTCAAGCTCACGAGAACCTACCAGCTCAACACCGGCGGCAACACGGATTTTCTCAACATGAAGAATCCCGACCGGCTGGTGTCGAAGAAGACTTCCAAGACCGAAGCGGTGCAATCCGTCGCCAAGACGCGCATCGAGGACGACAACATCCACGTCGGTCCGAGCGACTACGTACCCTGGCAGAACGACAACAAGGTGTGCTTCCTGAGGATGGAGGGGCTCCTGTTCGGCGATATACCGATGGACCTCGAGCTGCGGCTGTCGGTGGAGGATTCACCGAATTCCGCGGGAGTGGTCATCGACATGATTCGCTGCTGCAAGCTCGCGCTGATGAACGGCATCGGGGGCGCGCTCGAGGCCCCGAGCGCCTATTTCTGCAAGCACCCGCCGAGGCAGTACTCGGACGATGACGCCTACCAGATGATCCAGGACTTCATCCGGGTCCATACCCCGAAGGTTCGCGCAGTTCGATGAAGTGCCTCGTCGTAGCCGCCGGACCCGGCACCCGGCTGCGCGAGAAAGGCGAGAGCAAGCCGCTGATCCGGATCAAGGGGGTTCCTCTGATCGAGCGCGTCATCGGGAAGGCGCGCAGCGCCGGGATCGAGGAATTCTGCGTCGTGAGCGGCTACCGGGGCGGTGATCTCAGGGCCGAGCTCGATGCGCTTTCCGCGCGCGAGGGCATCCGGATCACCCACGTCGTCAACGATGAGTGGGATCGGGCCAACGGGGTCTCGGTGCTCAAGGCGAGGCCTCATCTCGATGAGCCTTTCGTGCTGACCATGTGCGATCACCTGGTCGATCCGCAGATTCTACGGCGGCTCATGTCCTTCCCGTTCGAGCCGGATACCGTCACGCTCGCCGTGGACTTCCACATCGACAGTCCGCTCAACGACATCGACGACGTGACGCGCGTCAAGTGCTCGGACGGCCGGATCGTGCATATCGGCAAGGTGATCCGGGACTTCAACGCGATCGACACGGGCGTGTTTCTGTGCACTCCGATCCTGTTCGATGCGCTCATCGTGAGCCAGGCTGCGGCCGACGACACCATTTCCGGCGCC
>JASHTA010000484.1 GCA_030040795.1 Gammaproteobacteria bacterium
CGCAACGAGCGTCAGATCGAGGGAGTGCTGCGCTCCTAGGCGCGGCTCGGCCAGCGAGGCGCGTGTCTGCGAAAGCGGCAACAGAGCACTTGGTGGCCCTGTCCCGTCGACGATCGGTGCACAGCGAGGGAGTGCTCTGCCAGCTCGAATTGACCGCCGAGCTCGGGCGGCAAGGTTCGCGCGCTGTAGCGGATCACCGGTGTACCGCCATATTCCTCGGGGCCATCGGGCCCGAACGTCGTGATCACGAGACTGCCTTCCGGCCGCAGTGCCTGCTGCACGACTTCGACGTAGAGCTGCCGGTCATCGGGATGGACCAGACAGTGGAATACGCCGCGGTCATGCCAGAGCGCATAGCGGCGGTGCGGCCGAAACTCGAGGACCCGCGCCTCGAGAAGGGTCACCGCCGAGGCCTGACGGCCGAGCCGCTTGCGTAACGCCTCGAGGGCATCGACCGAATCGTCGAGGACGGTAAGGTCGCGGTATCCCGCTGCAAGCCATGCGAGCACCGGGGAAGACCCGGCACCTCCAACGTCGATGATCGGGTCTTCCGGATGCAGGCCGCAGGCCCGAATGAGATGCGAGGAGTCGGGCTCGAGGCCTCCCACACTCCGACCCTCATCGAGCCAACCGGTGTGCGTTCGTTCCGATTCGCCCATTGGATGCGCTCCGTCCCCTCAAGGGGCGCGCAAGGTCAAGATGTAGCTCGCGACGGCGTGCGTGTCCTCCGGCGTGAGCATGGGATTCGGCATCGCCATCGGCAGCGTCTTCATGTCCCAATGAGTCGTCGAAATGAAGTGCCGCAGACTCCTCTCAGTCGTGCCCGGCCGGTTGGCGATATCGAAGAAGCTCGGTCCGGGCGTATCGAGGATCGGCGGATACTCCTGGTCCTTGGCGACCACGTGGCATGCAGAGCAGATGATCCGCGCGACGTGCTCCCCGCGCGCGACCGCGGCGGATTTGGCGCGCACGGCAGGGGAAGACCGAGCGCGAGGAGCATCGCCGGATTGCGCCGAGACGCTGGTCATGAGCCAAACCGCGACACCCAGGAGCGGGACGAGCCCCGCATTGAAAGCAAGGAGGAAACGGGCACTGCTCCGAGACATAGGAACTTCCCAACGAACGATCGCGGCTGCGATGACGCAGGATGTTGAGCGTCACACGCTGTGTTGGCGATAAGCAGAGATACTTAGCGGCCGGCGAGCCCTCCGACGGCGGCGCGAGGCCGGCGCGCGACATCGCCCGACGCCTCGTCCACGCTCCCGCCCCCGCTTTGGCATGCCAAAGCGCCGTGCGCCGCAGCGGCGAGGCCATTTGCGCCACCCGCGTTAATGCGTATCATCCGGCTCAACTTCCCCGACGCCGCACAAACGTGCTCTCTCCCGAGCTCCTCCGCAACGTTCTGGAATCGGCCCCCGATGCGATCGTGATCGTCGATCCGGACGGGCGCGTCGTGTTCGCGAGCCACCAAGTCGAAGCGCTGTTCGGTCACGCCCCGGGAGAGATCGTCGGAGAGCGGATCGAGCGTTTACTGCCCGAGCGCTTTCGGCAGGCCCATCAGGGATACCGGCACGGCTACGGCCGCAGCGCGCGCACGCGCCCGATGGGCGTCGGCCTCGACCTCTATGCGCTCCGGAAAGATGGCACCGAGCTCCCGGTCGAGATCAGCTTGAGTCCCATCCAAGACGGTGAGCGGATGCTCGTCGCGGCAGCCATTCGCGACGTGAGCGAACGCAGGCGAATCCAAACCGAGCTGACCCAAGCCCGGGAAGCCGCCGATCGAGCCAATCAGGCAAAGAGCCGCTTCCTTGCGACCGCAAGCCACGACCTGCGCCAGCCGCTGCAGAGTCTGTCCCTGCTGCACGGCACCCTGTGCAGGCTCGTGAAGGAGCCCACGACGGAAACGGCCGTCGCTCAGCAAGGCCAAGCCATCGAGGCCATGTCGCGGCTGCTCAACGCGCTGCTCGACATCAGCAAGCTCGAGTCCGGCGCCGTGCGTCCAGATCCGACCGACTTCACCGTGGCCGCACTCTTTGAGGAGTTGCGGGGAGAGTTCGGCAGCGTCGCGGCGAGCAAGGGGCTCGACCTGCGAATCGGGCCCGCCGCGCACGACGTGCACTCGGACCCCTCCCTCGTCGGACAGATCCTGCGAAACCTGGTCTCGAACGCCATCAAATACACTCGGGAAGGATTCGTGCAGCTGAGCTGCCTCGATTGGACGTCCGGCGTGCGCATCGAGGTGGCCGATACCGGCATCGGCATTCCGGCGAGTCAACTGCCCTACATCTATGATGAGTTCTATCAGATCGGCGTTGCGAGCAATACGGCGCGCGAGGGCTACGGACTCGGCCTGAGCATCGTTCATCGTCTCGTCGCCCTTCTCGGTCTGAAGCTCGACGTCCAATCCGAAGTGGGTCGCGGCTCGGTCTTCGCACTTGAGCTGCCGACGGCGAGCGGCGCCGCGCGGGGCGAGAACCGTTCCGCGCGCAGCGCGCCGCCGAGCGGAGCCGGCCGGCAGTCTTCCTCGCCGCGCATTCTCCTGGTCGACGACGACGCCGGCGTGCGGAACGCGACGGCCATGCTGCTCGCCGTCGAGGGCTACCGCGTCGTCGCGGCTTCCTCGCTCAGCGAGGCGGTCCACAAGGCCCAGGAAGATCCGCCAATCGATCTGCTCATCACCGATTACCACCTGAACGACGGCGAGACGGGCGTCCAGGTCATCGCAGCCCTTCGGCGGATCGTCGGCGCCGATCTGAAGGCGGTCCTGGTCACGGGCGATACCTCCTCCACCATTCGAGATTTCAAGGCCGACCCGAAGATCCGCGTCGCAAGCAAACCCATCAACGCCGACGAGCTCCTCGGATTACTCACGGCGCTGCTCGCCTCGCGCTGATTCGCCGCTCGCGGGTTCATCCTCCATCGCCTCGCGGCCGAGGCGGCGCACGACTTCGTCGGACGCGCGCGGATTGGCGGTGTCCACACGAATCGCGTCGATCCCCTCCTCCGGACTCAGCGCCTCGAGATGCGCTCTCTGCCACTCGAGCACCGACTCGTTCGCTTCCGACGCATCGAGCTTCGCCTGCTCTCTCGAGCGGAGGCGCGTTGTGAGCACGTCCGTCCGCGCCGTGCAAGACACCACATGCAAGGGTACTCCGAGGCGTTGCGCGAGCGCCGAAAATGCCGACCGTTGCGCCCGGCGCAGGAACGTCGCATCGACGATCACCGAATAGCCGCCCGTCAATACCTCCTCGGCGGCGCGTGCCAAATGCTCATAGAGGGCCGCGCTCGCCTCGCTCGAGTAGAGGTCCTGAGCGAGGTTCGAGCCGGATCGGGCGAGTTCGGCGAGGCCCCCACGGCGCTTGCGCTCCACATCGGAGCGCAGATGAACCGCCCAAAGCTGGCGGGCGAGCGGGCGAGCGAGCCAAGTCTTTCCGGAGCCGGAGAGCCCGTGCATGAGCAGCAGGATCGGACGCCGCGGTCTCAGAGACGCCGCGGCATGCGCGACGAGCCGGACGTGCTCGCGGCGCAGGGGCTCCCGCTTGGTCTCCTCCGTCCCGACCGCGGCGAGCGCCGCGATCTTGGCGCGTACCAGGGCTCGGTGAGCCTCATACATCCTCATCAGCCGGCAGGCCCCATAGTCGCCGCTCTGCGCGAGGTATCCAGCACGGAATGCCTGAGCGAGCATGGGCCGGCCGCGAGCGGCCAGGTCGCTCGAGAGGCTCGCCACCTCCTCTGCCACGTCGATCCAGCGGAATGCAGGCTCAAACTCGATGCAATCGAAAGCGACGAGCCGTCCCTCCGCGCGCACGACGTTGCGGCTGTGCAGATCTCCATGGCATTCGCGTATGCAGCCGGCGGCGCGGCGCTCGGCCATCCGGGGCGCGGCGGCCGCGACGCGCTCATCGAGCGGTTCGCGGAGCGCGAGCACTTTCGAGGCGCTGCCAAAGATCGCGGCGGCCTCCGCGCACTCCGTGAGGTTGTGCATGAGCAACGCCTGCACCTCGGCCGGCCGCCCCCACTCAGTCTGCTCGCCCGCGGCCGGGAGTTGCGAATGGATCATCGCGAGGTGGCGCCCAAAGGTCTCGAGCTCCTCCGGGTCCGCGCTCCGCGTCTCGACCAGCCGGTCGAGCTCGTTGCCGCTTGGAAATCTCCGCATGCGCACGGCGTGCTCGAGAACGGGACCGCGGGCGGCGCTCGGGATGAACGAGCCCGAGGCCGAGGGACCCAGCGCCGCGATCCTCGCCCGGCCCGCATCGTCCACGACCTCGCAGACCTCGAGGTATAGATTCGGAGCAAAGCGGACATTGAGGCGCAATTCCTCGTCGCAGAAATGCTTCCTGCGCTCGGGATCGCGCAGGTCGACGAACGGGTAGCACACGGGCCGCTTGATCTTGTACGCGAAGTCGCCCGCGAGCAGTACCCAGGAAATGTGGGTCTCGATGAGCTCCACGGAATCGACGGGATGGGGATAGGCTTGCGGGGTCAGCAGCCCGAGAAGAGGATGGGGTAACCGAGCGGTCATGGCTTGGCATTTTCCGGGCGCGCGGGCGCATGCGGCAAGTACGTGAAAGTCCCGATGTCCGGTGACCGCGAGCTCCGTATGCTGATCTCGTGGGGGCTCGCGGCTGAACTCGCGGAGGTTCACGGTTTGATCCGGCGCTCAAGGCGCGGCCGCGCGGTGCCTCCCGCCCGGAGGCATCGATGCTGAGATTGCGGCGGATCCTGCTCGCTCTGCGCGGCGCACGGCGCGTATCTTCCGCTGCGTTGCGTACGACGGCGTCGATCGCTCGACAAACCGGCGCCATCGTCGAGCTGCTCTACGTCATGGACCGTGAGTCCGTTGGCGCTCGCGTCTCACCCGAGAGCGTGCGGCAGCGGCTCGAGCGCCTGGCTCGTTCCGGGCCGCTCCGAGGCTGCCGCGTCCGAGTGAGCGTCGCGCTCGGCTTTCCGCCTCACGAGCAGATCATCCGCCGCGCGCTCGCCTCGCGAGCGAACCTCGTCGTCGCGGGCTACCATTCGCGCGGTCCCGCAGGCCGCCTGTTTCTCCGCAACACCGACTGGGAGCTCATCCGGTACTGTCCCTGCCCGCTCCTGCTCGTCAAGTCCCGCCGCACCTTTCACAGGCCGGTGATACTCGCGGCGGTCGATCCGTTCCATGCTCATGCGAAGCCGGCGCGCCTCGACGATCGGCTGCTCTCGGCCGCCCGCGACCTGGGACGCGTTTTGCACGGCTCCGTGCACGCCTTTCACGCCTACATGCCGCTCATCGCGAACGTCGAGGGCCCTCTCGGCGAGCCGCTCGTGTGGGAAAGTCCCGCCATCGAGAATCTTCACCGCGCGGAGATCCGCCGCAGTTTCGATCGCCTCATGGAGAAAGCCGGCATCCCACGGTCGCGCAGACATCTCGCCATGGGGGATGTTCCGAGCGAGCTCGATCTGGCGGTCCGCCGGCTCCGGGCGAATGTCGTCGTGATGGGTGCGGTCTCGAGGTCGGGCCTCAAGCGTCTGCTCATCGGCAGCACGGCGGAGCGTGTCCTCGACAGGCTAACCTGCGACCTGCTGGTCCTCAAGCCCCGGGGCACACGTGCGCCACGAACGGCACGAGCGTCACGTGCGCCACGAGCGTCACGTGCGCCACGAACGGCACGTGCGTCACGAGCGGCACGAACAACTGTCTGAGCTATCCGGGCAGAGCGACCCACTGCGCGCCGCGCGGCTGCCTCGCGACGGGAGCGCGATAGCCTCGCGGCTTCACGACAAGCACGTCGCACGGAAGGCGATCGAGCACCTTTTCGGCGGTGTTGCCGATCAACAGGCCGTCGAGCCCCGATCGGGAGACGGCGCCCATGACGACGATGCGGGCTCCAATGTCTCGGGAGACTTCCTCGATCGCCGGCGCTGGACGGCTTGCGACGACGTGCTGAAGGCAGTGCTGCATTCCGCTCGAGCGTAGAGCCTCTTGCAAGGCACAGCGGGCCGTCCAGTCCGCACTGGAGGCAAGCCGCTCGTGGAGAACTCGAAGCTCGGAGCGTCGTTGCGCGCGGGTTCGCCGGAGGGAACCGCGGCTCCCCACCGCCGGTGGCGCGACTCTCGCAGGCGGCTCGTAGGCATGCACGGCATGGAAGGCGCCGTGAAGCGCGTCGGCCAGAGTCGATGCATACCGGATGACTTCCTCATCGAGATCCGCAGGCTTGGAGCCGGCGTGCGTCGGATCGAGTGCCGCGAGGATCCTCGGCCGGCGATACGCGCTGTGATCCTTGATGAGGAGCACGGGAGCCGCGCTGATCCGCAGCAGCTCCCAGTCCGTGAATCGCAGCAGCCAGGGAGCGCGGTGGGCCGGATGGCACTGCACCATGATCAGGTTCGCCTCGAAGCGTTGAGCCTGCCGGATGATCGACTCGCATTCCGGAAAGTCCCATTCCACAGCCGTGGACACCCGGATACCGCGGCGCCGTACCCCTCGCGCAAGCTCCTCGAGCTGCCGCAGATACCAGTCTCGGCGGCCTTGCTCGAGCTCCGGGCACACCTGCGCCAGGATTCCGGCGCCGTCCAGATAGACCGTCTCGGTGATCGCGTGGAAGAGCTGCAGCTCCGCGCCGAGCGCGCGCGCAAGCTGCGCAGCCTTCTCGAGCGCCGCGGACGACTTCGGGCCGGGATCCTTCACTGCGAGCAGAATGCGGTTGATGGCGTACATGAGAAAAGCATGCCGGAGCGGCGTGCGATGCGCAGTGCGGTCTATTCGCGAGCTGCATCCGCATTAGTGCGTACGCGCCTCAGCGCTGCCAGAGGATGTAGGGCGCTTCCAGCGGCACGGCAATATCGGAATGCTCGGGGATGATGCGCGCCGTGTAGTCATTGGCCGGCCGGCTCGCGGGTACGCTCGCGGCGTAAGTTTCGAAGCTCGACGGCGAGGAGTGCTCGAGGCGCGTCATCGTCCGCCGGCAAGGCTCATCGTCCTCGCGCGGCTCGGCGAACAGCTCGACACGAATGGCTTGCGGATCGAGAGCCCCGAGGCGCACCTGTACGGTGAAGTGGTGCTCTCCCTCGCGGCTCTCCACGCTCGCGGCGCCGAAGCCGAGCGACGGCCATCCGAGGTCGAGCGCGCGCAGCGACTCGGTGATGCGGGCTGTGAGCGCGCCGCGATTCCGCGACCGCGCCCGATAGGCCTGTGCCGCGGGTAGGTAGTAGGTCTCGAGATACTCTCGGACGCTGCGATTGGCAGAGAAGCGCGGGGTGAGCCGCCCCATGCTGCGGCGCATGCGCGCCACCCACGCTGCCGGAATGCCTCGCTCGTCGCGAGCGTAGAACTCCGGAATCACCTCCCGCTCGAGCAATTCATACAGCTCGCGAGCCTCCCCCGCATCCCAGGCCGGGTCGTCATCGTGCGCTCTGCCGTCGCCGATCGCCCAGCCCACCTCGCTCGAGTACGCCTCCGCCCACCAGCCATCGAGCTCGGAAAGATTGAGTCCTCCGTTCACGAGCACTTTCATACCGCTCGTTCCGCAGGCCTCCCATGGACGGCGCGGCGTGTTGATCCAGACGTCCACTCCCTGCACCAGCCGTTCGCAAAGCAGCATGTCGTAATCGCTGAGGAAAATCGCATGCGCGCGGATGTCGTCTCGGCGGATGAATTGCACCCACTCGCGGATCAGCGCCTGACCCGGCTCATCGGCCGGGTGAGCCTTGCCGGCGATGATGAGCTGGACCGGACGCCGCGCGTCCGTGAGCAGGCGCGCCAGGCGCTCGCGATCGTGGAGCAGCAGGTTCGGGCGCTTGTAGGTTGCGAAGCGCCGCGCGAAGCCGAGCGTGAGCGCATCGGCACTGAGGACGCGCGATGCAACCTCGACCGGGTCGCCGCGCGCGCCCGATGCGCCGAGCTGCCAGGCGAGCCGCTCGCGCGCGTACTCGACGAGCGCACGGCGGCCCGCGGCCCGAGTCTGCCAGATCTCCGAATCCGCGACCCGGCTGATGAGCTCCTCCGTCGAGTCGCGCGCCTCCCTCCAGCGCTCCTTGCCGCACGCCCGGGTCCACAATGCATCGGCCTCGGGCGAGTCCCAACCGGCCGCGTGCACTCCGTTCGTGACGTGTCCGATCGGCACCTCGCGCACCGGCCATCGAGGAAAGAGCGGAAGGAAGATGCGGCGGCTCACCTCCCCGTGAAGGCGGCTCACGCCGTTGACCGCTCCACTCCCTCGCAGGGCGAGATAGGCCATGTTGAAGGGCTCGCCCGCGTCGCGCGCCTCGGCACGGCCGAGACCGAGCAGCTCCTGCTGCGTCAGACCGAGGTCGTCGCGCGCATAACTCGCGAGGTACTGCTCGATCAGCTCCGGAGCGAAGCGGTCGAAGCCTGCGGGCACTGCGGTGTGCGTGGTGAAGAGGTTGCCTGGACGTGTCATCGCGAGCGCCGCGCCGAACGGCGACTCCATCCGCCTCATGCAGGTGCGAGCGCGCTCGAGAATCGCGAAGGCCGCGTGTCCCTCGTTGAGGTGGCAGACCTCCGGCTCGATGCCGAGCGCGACGAGCAGGCGCCACCCACCGATGCCGAGAGCGATTTCCTGCTGCAGCCGCAGCTCCGGTCCGCCGCCGTACAGCTCGCTCGTGATGCCGCGGTACGCCGGATAGTTCGCGGTGTCGTTGCTGTCGAGCAGATACAAGCGCAATCGTCCGACCTGGGCCTGCCAAGCACGTAGCCACAGCGGCCCCGCGGGAAATGCCAGCTGCACGCGCCAGTTCGCGCCATCGGCGCTCGTGACAGCCGTCAAGGGCAGCTGATCCGGATCGTTGTAGGGATGGAGCGACTGCTGGACTCCCTCGCGGTCGATCACCTGGCGAAAGTAGCCCTGCTGATAGAGCAATCCGACGCCGATGACCGGGATGCCGAGATCGCTCGCCGCCTTGAGCTGATCGCCCGCGACGTTGCCGAGCCCGCCTGCATAGATGGGCAGCCCCTCGCTCAGCATGAACTCCATGCTGAAGTAGGCAACCCCTGCGAGCGATGCCGCATCGTGAGCTTGCGTGAACCACGCCGGCGCGCGCAGCGCCTCCCGAGCCCCGTCCGCGATCTCGCGAACTCTGCGCCGGAAGATCGAGTCGGCCAGCATCTGCTCGAGACGCTGGCCCGAGACGGCCTGCAGCACGGCCCAGGGATTGCGCGTGCGCTCCCAGAGCTCGGGCTCGAGCTCCCTCCAGATCTCGTCGGCCCCATGGCTCCATGACCAGCGCAGGTTGAGCGCGAGCTCGCGGAGCAGCGGTAGAGTGCCGCGGATGTCGTCGGTCACGGACCGCGCTCCGGCCCCGGATCGCCCTCCGACCCCGGACCGTGCTCCGGCCTCGGACCATGCTCCGGCCCCGGACCGTGCTCCCGTGCCGGCGCCGCCGCGAGAGCCTCGGCGACGATCGCCTGTGCTTCCTGCAGGATCGACCGCAGGTGCTCGGCGCCGCGCAGGCTCTCCGCGTAGATCTTGTAGACATTCTCCGTTCCGGAAGGGCGCGCAGCGAACCAGCCGCTCGCGGTGGCGACCTTCACGCCGCCGATCTCCGCACCGTTGCCGGGAGCGCGCGTAAGCACGCGCTCGACGCGCTCGCCCGCAAGCTGCGTCCGCCGAACTTGCTCGGCG
>JASHTA010000485.1 GCA_030040795.1 Gammaproteobacteria bacterium
GCCGCCCGCACAGTCCTCGCTGCCGCGCTCGCGCTCGGCGGTCTCATCTCGGTCCATGCGCAGAGTGCGCAGAGTGCCGCTCCTGCCGAGGGCGCCGCGCGCTTGGCCCGGAACGATCTCACCGGCACCTGGGACCGCTATCACGCCGGCGGACTGAAGCTCAATCCGCGTTTCACCTCGTCCCTGCGCGTCGCAAGCGACCCGCCGCTCAAGCCGAAGTATCTCGCGGCCTGGAAGGCCCGCCAGAAGGCCTCACGCGAGGCCGACGCGCACGGTCAGCCTCTCTTCAGCGGCTATGCGCAGTGCATCCCGGACGGCATGCCCTCCATGATGATGGCCATGTTCCCCATGGAGGTGCTGCAGACGCCCGGGCAGATCACGATCATCGAGGAAGCCTATCGCCAGGTCCGCTACATCTATTTGAATCAGAAGCAGGTCTCCATCGAGGACGCCGAGCCGGAGTTCTGGGGCCATTCCGTGGGACACTGGGAAGGGGATACGCTCGTCGTCAATACGGTCGGCATCCGGCCGGAAGTGCGCTTCCAGGATGTTCCCCACAGCAATCTCATGCAAATCGACGAGCGCATCCGGCTGCTCTCGCCCGACATGTTCGAGGATCAGATCACCCTCATCGACCCGGTCTACCTCGTGAAGCCCTGGACCTTCACCTGGCAGTATCAGCGCCGCCGCGGCTACAAGATGCTCGAGTACGTGTGCGAGTCGAACCGTGAGGTCGATAAGAACGGCGCCCAGAGTCTCAAGCTGCTCGACCTGTCGGGCAGCGGCAAGGCCAACTGAGCGCGGTCACGCCGCGAAGTCTCGCCATTCAGCGCGGGCCCGCGCGCCACGCGGCGCCCGGCGATCTGCCTGACTATATATAATATGTAACGCATACAATATGCGACGCATATAATATCAGTTCATATGATATGCTCGGGCTCACGGTAACTTCTGGAAATCGTATGGATCTGCATCGTAACTTGGGCTTCCTGCTGAAGGATGTGAGCCGCCTGTATACCCGCCGATTCGAGGAGCGAGCGCAGGCGCTCGCTCTAACGCTCCCCCAGTGCAAGGCACTCGCCTATCTGGCCAACAACGAGGGGGTCAGCCAGAAGCGTCTCGCCGAGCTCACCGAGATCGACCCGATGAGCCTGGTGCGCATCCTCGACCGCATGGAGGCGGACGGCTGGGTGCAGCGGCGCTCGGATCCGGACGATCGGCGGGCGCGCTCCCTCGCCGTGACGGAGAAGGCGAAACCGCTCGTTGCGCATATCTGGAATCTCGCGGTGGAGACCCGGGGGGAGGCCCTCGCCGGCCTGTCTCCCGAACAGCGCACGCAGCTCGTCGAGCTGCTCGAGCTCATTCACAAAAACTTGCTCGCGCTCAAGCCTCTCGCAGATGATGCGGCTCGGACCTCGAGCCTGGCCCCCCGCAAGTCCGGGAGCTCCGATCGATGAACGCCGTCGTCAGGGACAAGGAGAAGGTGGAGACGCAGAGCGATGGTGCCGGCGCGCCTCCGCAGGCCGACGCGCAGCGACCGCAACCCGGCGTGCCGCCTCCGCAGGCACACGCGCAGGGACCGCAACCGCGCGCGGACGCGTTGCAGTCCGCTCGTCCGCGCGGCGAGCGCTTGCGCCTTCCCCTCATGGTCGGCGTGCCGCTCATTGTCATCGCGGCCGCCGCCTACTACTACTTCACGACCGGCCGCTTCGAGTCCACGGACGATGCGTACGTGCGTGCAGCGGAGGTGTCGATCAGTTCCAACGTCTCCGGCAGAGTGAGCGAAGTCGACGTGCACGACAACCAGCGCGTGCGCCGCGGCGAGACGCTGTTCCGCCTCGATGAGAGACCCTTCCGCATCACCGTCGAGGCCGCGCGGGCACGCCTCGCCGACGCTCGGCTGCAGATCGAGGCGCTGAAAGCCACCTATCGCCAGCGCCTTGCGGACTTGCGATCGGCCGAGAGCGAGCTCACCTATCAGCAGCGCGAGTACGAGCGCCAGATGCGCCTCCTGAAGAGCGGCATCACCTCCCAGGCGCAGGCCGACCGTGCGCTCCTTGCGCGCAACCAGGCGGAGCAGAACGTCGCCGCCGTGCGCCAGCAGATCACCTCGACGCTCGCGAGCCTCGGCGGCAATCCCAACTTGCCGGTGGACCATCACCCGACCGTCGAGCAGGCGCAGGCGGACCTCGACCGCGCGCTCCTCAATCTCTCCTACACCTCGATCCCGGCGCCGATCGACGGCATCGTTACCCGCGTCGAGCAGATCCAGGTCGGCGACTACATCAATGCCGCGACTCCCGCGTTCGCGCTCGTCTCCACGCACGATGTTTGGATCGAGGCGAACTTCAAGGAGGTGCAACTCGCGCACATGCGCTCAGGGCAGTCCGCCACGGTCCGCATCGACGCGTTCCCCGGCCGGACCTTCCAGGCGACGGTCGCGAGCGTGAGCCCCGGCACGGGAGCCCAGTTCTCGCTCCTCCCGCCCGAGAACGCGACCGGCAATTGGGTGAAGGTCGTCCAGCGGCTGCCCGTCCGCATGCAGCTCGAGGGTGACGTTCCCGATCTACGATCCGGCCTCAGCGCTTCGGTGACCGTCGATACCCAGTACCAACGCCATCTCTTCGGTCCGTCCGAGGCGAGCGAGCACGCGAGCCCCGAGCCGCACGCCCAGCCGTCCGACTGACCGCCGGCGTATCCCCACTCAGCATGGATCGGAAGGCCGCCTCCCACCGCGTGCCCATCACCGTCTCGGTGATGCTCGCCTCCATCCTGCAGTCCATCGATACGACGATCGCCAACGTCGCGCTGCCTCACATCCGCGGAAGCCTGTCGGCGACGCTCGATCAGATGGAGTGGGTGCTCACCTCCTACATCGTCGCATCCGCCATCATGACGCCGCTTGCGGGCTGGCTCGCGAGCCGGTTCGGCCAGAAGAGGGTGCTTGCCGGCTCGGTCGCGGTCTTCACGCTCATGTCGGCCATGTGCGGCATGGCCCATTCGCTCGCGCAGATCGTGCTCTATCGCGCGCTGCAGGGTATCGGCGGCGCGGCGCTCGTGCCGCTCTCGCAGGCCGTGCTGCTCGACATCAATCCCACCGAGCGCCACGGCCGCGCCACGGCAGTCTGGGGCATGGGCGTGCTCGTCGGGCCCATCATCGGCCCGATGCTCGGCGGCTGGCTCACCGACAATTACAGCTGGCGCTGGGTCTTCTACATCAATATTCCCTTCGGGATCCTCTCGCTCATCGGGGTCCTGAGCTTCCTGCGCGAGGTGCCGAGGCGCAACGCGCCCTTCGACTTCTTCGGCTTTGCAACGCTCAGCATCGCCATCGGCGCCCTGCAGATCATGCTCGACCGTGGCCAGATCCTCGACTGGTTCAGCTCCCCCGAGATCTGCATCGAGGCGGCGGTGTGCTCGATGTCGTTCTACCTCTTCATCGTCCACACGTTCACGGCGCGCCATCCGTTCGTGAGCCTGAGCCTGTTCCATGACCGCAACTTCTCGGTCGGCAGCCTCTTCATCTTCATCATCGGCGTCGTGCTGTTCGCAACGCTCGCCTTGCTGCCGCCGATGCTGCAGGATCTGATGAATTATCCGGCTACGACGACCGGCATCGTCACCTCGCCGCGCGGAGTCGGGGCGTTCATCACCATGGCGATCGTCGGGCGGCTCATCGGCCGTGTCGACACGCGGGTCCTCATCACCACCGGCCTCGGCGTCACGGCGCTGTCGCTGTGGGTCATGTGCGGCTTCTCGCTTCAGATGGACGAGCGGCCCGTCGTCTGGAGCGGATTCTTGCAGGGCATTGGCACCGGCTTCGCGTACGTGCCGATCGCCGCCGTCGCGTTCGTGACGCTTCCGGCCTATCTTCGCAACGAGGGCACGGCGATCTTCAATTTGCTGCGCAACGTCGGCAGCAGCATCGGCATCTCGGCGATGCAGGCGATGTTCACGCGCAATACGCAGACCATCCACGCGACGCTCGCCGAGCATGTGAGCCGATACCGCGAGCATCTCCCCCAGCTTACGCCCTACGACCCATCCACGAGCCATGGCCTCGCAGCGCTCAACGCGCTGGTCACACGCCAGGCGCAAATGGTCGCTTACGTGGACGATTTCAAGGCGCTGCTGATCGTGACGCTCATCGTCATCCCGCTGATCCTGATCTTGCGCTCCGCGCGCGCGACCGCTCAGGCGGTGGAGGCGCCGGCCCTCATCGCCGACTGATCACGCTCTCCATACCATGAGAATGACTCCACCCCTTGCCTCTCGCGCTGCGCGTACGATCCGCGCGGTCGTCTGCTCCGCAGGCTACGCCGCTTTCTGCGCCGCTCTCGGCGCCTGCACCGTCGGGCCCTCCTTCAAGGCTCCGAGCGCGCCCCAGCCGCCCGCGTATGCCGCCCCGGACGAGTCGGCTGGTGAGAGCGCGCCAAGCGGCGGCGTCGGTCAGCCGTCGTCCGTGGGCGCCGTCGGCGCAGCGGGCGCGACGGGCGTCTCTCGGCCTGTCGGAGCGTCCGACTTCGCGCAACACATTCTTCTCGGCGGTACATCCGCCGCGCAGTGGTGGACTCTGTTTCGCTCACCGCAGCTCGATACGCTCATCGGCCAGGCCGTCGCCGACAACCACACGCTCGCCGTGGCCCAGGCGACTCTCGACGAGGCCCAGGAGCTCGTGAAGGCCGAAGCCGGTGCGCGCTTTCCGCAAGTGAGCCTCGACGGCGGCCTCGGCCGGCAGAAGTACGGCAAG
>JASHTA010000486.1 GCA_030040795.1 Gammaproteobacteria bacterium
ATCCGGCTGATGGAGCAGGAAGGCATCAAGTTCATCTGCAATGCGCACGTCGGGGAGAACGTCGAGGCGCCGCTGCTGCTGAAGGATTTCGACGCGGCGGTGCTCTGCACGGGCGCGACCGTGCCGCGCGACCTCCCGGTCGAAGGCCGGAATCTGAAGGGCGTGCACTTCGCGATGGAGTACTTGACCGGCAGCACCAAATCGCTCCTCGATGGCGGCGCGGACAAAGCGCCGATCAACGCTCACGATCTCGACGTGGTGGTCATCGGGGGAGGCGATACCGGGACGGATTGCGTCGGAACCGCCATGCGGCAGGACTGCCGGAGCCTGACCCAGTTCGAGATCCTCGAGCGTCCGCCGATGGAGCGCGCGGACGATAATCCGTGGCCGGAGTGGCCGAAGGTCTACCGGCTCGATTACGGCCAGGAGGAAGCCGCGGCGAAGTTCGGCTCCGACCCGCGCGTGTACGCAACGACCATCCAGAAGCTGATCGGGGACGCGAAGGGACGCGTGCAGTCGCTGGTCACCGTGCAGGTGAGGTGGGAGCGTGGCCCGGGCGGCCGCCTCGTGCCGGTGGAGGTTCCCGGCAGCGAGCGGACGCAACCCGCGCAGCTCGTCCTGCTCGCCATGGGCTTTCTCGGACCGGAGGCCTCTTTGCTCGCCGACCTCGGCGTCGCCCGCGATACGCGCAGCAACGTCGCCGCGAAGCACGGCGAGTTCGCGACGAGCGTGAAGGGTGTCTTCGCCGCAGGCGACTGCCGCCGCGGCCAGAGCCTCATCGTGTGGGCCATCAACGAGGGACGCGGCGCTGCGCGGGAGTGCGACCGCTATTTGATGGGGACGACCGATCTGCCGTGAGGCGCGGCGCGCCGGTGCGCGCCCAATGAAGCATGTTGGGCCGAGACGATGGCCGCCGCGGCCATCGCGAGCGCAATGACATACCCGCCTCCGCCCATGAGAAAGCGGCTTGCAATCATCCATCCGCTGGTACGGTGCAGGCCGAGGAGATCGTATAGGCCGTTCCAAAGCTCGGCGCTGACCGTGACCGGTACCTCCGTGAGGAGCAGGACGGCCGCGAACGCAAGGGCGAGCGCGGCTCGAAGGGCGAGCTCTCTCATGCGCTCCGCGGGCCACGCGAGCACCGCGATCAACATGAGCGCGCTGTAGGCGAGTATCCCGCCGACGGTGTAGGTGACCTGAAAGCCCCCTTCGGGGCGGCCGTTCCAGCCGAAGGGATAAGCCACGCGTCCATCGATGGCCAGGGGCCTGGCGAGATTGGCGCGGAATCGCACGGTCTCGTTCGCGCCGTCGGGAGCCACACGCGCATCGTCGACGACGAAACTGTCGGCGAGGAGACCGATCTCCGCGCGAAAGAGGGGAACCAGGCATCGAGCCGCGCGTCGCTCGGCGAGATGGGCCAGAGCCAGCACCACGACGGCGGCTGCGACCACGCGCAGGGCGAGACTACGCGGAGCGGGCCACGCGGCGCGTTCCATGGACGAGCCAGGCATAGAAGTAGCCGGAAATGAGGAGAATCGCGGCGATCGGCGCCACGGATCCGTGCAAGGACTCGAAGAGCGAGCGATCGAGGCGATACGCGTAGAAGAGCGCGACGATCCTCGCCTGGTTCACGAGAAAGACGACGGCCACCCCCGCGGCGATTCCCCCGAAGCGCCTGCGCCGGGAAAGCGGGGCGACCGAGAAGGCGCTGATCAGCAGGAACAAGGCCTCGAGCCCGTCGCATCCGTTGAGGATGTTCAAGCCCCCGCCAGGGGCGCTCAGAACCTGTCCGACCGCGCGAGCCTCGACCGCCGGCGTCAACTCGTCCACGAAGAACGCCGCGGGCACGACCGTGCAGGTGTGCACGACGAAGTACGCGACCGCAGTCCCGCGAAGGCTCTGCCAGGTGAGCTGCAACGTCGTAAAGAGCAGCACAAAGATCATCGCTCGCGCAGGCCATCGTGCGCGGCGCGCGAGGGGCGCCCTCGCGGCCTGGTTCCGATCGCTCGCTGATTCGCCGTCCGGCACTCTCCGGTCTCCGCCGGGCGCCTCGAGTCTGCCGCTCGAGCGCCATCGATTCTTCGACGAGGAAATGATACGGCGGGTGTGGAATCGGAGTCGATCGCATAGCAGGTATGCCGCGCAGCCGGGGCCCCGTGCGCCGCAGCTGGGCGACGCTTCATGGAAGCTTCATTCAGTTGTCACATCGAGAGCTCGCATCTCGGCTCGAAGGCAGCGGCACGCGGAAGGCGGCATGCGCGACGCATTTCCACCATTTCGATGTCATCTTCCGGTGCTAACTCTGCGCTCCACCCAGGGGAGCGAGGTCGGTGCCGCCGTTATCACGAAGCTCTTTGCAAGCCCGGACACGCCCGCGTGCGGGCCACGTCGGCGGAGCTCTGCTCACGTTGAGTGTCGCACTGGCGACCGCGCTCGCCGGACCGGCGTATGCGCAGAGCGGCGCCGCCCGGGTGCTGATCCCCGGCCCGATCGACGGCAGCCGGCTCGTGCGGCTGCGCGGCAACACTCGGCCGGAAGCAAACGCGCGCGACGACCGGGGCCGAGTGCCCGACGCGCTGCCGATGGCGCACATGCAGCTGCTGCTCAAGCGCGCGCCGGAGCGCGAGCGCGCGCTCGAGCAGTACCTCGCGGAGCTGCACGACCGCGCCTCGCCGAGCTTTCACCGCTGGCTCACGTCCGCGCAGCTCGCACAGCGGTTCGGCCTCGCGCAGCAGGATCTCGCGACCCTCACCGCGTGGCTGAGACGGAGCGGGTTCATCGTCAACACGGTTTATCCGAGTACCGGGGTGATCGATTTCTCCGGAACGGCCGGGACGGTACGGAAGACCTTCCACTGCGAGATCCACTATCTCGAGGTGCGCGGCGAGCGGCATGTCGCGAACATGAGCGACCCGCAGATTCCGGCGGCGCTCGCTCCGGCCGTCGCCGGAGTCATCTCGCTGAGCGATTTCCGGCCGCACACGATGCGGGTCTCTCGCGCCCAGTACAGCGTGTCGGGAGGGCAAGCGCTCATCGCTCCCGCGGACGTCGCGACGATCTACAACCTCAATCCCCTCTTCGCCGCGGGCGACAGCGGCCAGAATCAGACCGTCGTCGTGATCGAGGACACGGACGTGTACAGCACGGCCGACTGGACCACTTTCCGCAACACGTTCGGATTGTCCGCGTATAGCGCAGGCACCTTCACGGAGATTCATCCGGCGCCCGCGAGTGGATCGAACAACTGCAGAGACCCTCACGTCGTCTCCAAGGGAGTGGACGCCGAAGCCATCCTCGATGCGGAGTGGGCGAGCGCCGCTGCGCCGAGCGCCGCCATCGAGCTCGCCTCCTGCGCCGATTCCGGCAGCACGTTCGGCGGCCTGATTGCCCTCGAGAATCTGCTCAATCAGAGCGGATCGCCGCCCGCGATCGTCAGCATCAGCTACGGGGAGTGCGAAGCGGAGAACGGCGCCGCGGCGAACGCGGCCTACGTCTCCGTCTACCAGCAAGCCGTCGCGGAAGGGGTCTCCGTGTTCGTGGCGGCCGGAGACGACGGCGCGGCAAGCTGTGATGCGAAGATCGCTTACTCGAGCCACGGGCTCGGCGTCAGCGGCTTCGCTTCGACGCCGTACGACGTGGCGGTCGGAGGAACAGACTTCGGGGACACCTACGCCGGCACGGAGGGTGATTACTGGAGCTCGAACAACACCGCCGATTACGGCTCCGCGCTCTCCTACGTCCCGGAGATTCCGTGGAACGATTCCTGTGCCGGGAGCCTGCTCGCGAGCTTCGAGGGCTACGACGCGATCTACGGCACCAATGGGTTCTGCAACAGCTCGGCCGGCTCGAGCTATCTCACCACGGACGCCGGAAGCGGCGGTGCGAGCGGCTGCGCCAGCGGCGCCCCGTCGACAGAGGGCGTGGTCGGCGGCACTTGCGCGGGCACCGCGAAACCGTCCTGGCAAAGCGGCGTGCCCGGGATTCCCCAGGATGGCGTGCGCGACCTTCCCGACGTGTCGCTCTTTGCGGCGAACGGACTTTGGAAGCACTACTATGTGTTCTGCTGGTCGAATACCGCGGCAGGCGGTGCGGCGTGCTCAGGCGCGCCGAGCAGCTGGTCGGGCGGGGGAGGGACTTCGTTTTCCGCCCCCATCTTCGCGGGAATCCAGGCGCTCGTGAACCAGAGCGTCGGCTCGCGACAAGGCAATCCGAATGACGTCTACTACCCGCTCGCCGCGAGCCAGGTGGCGAGCGGATTGTCGTGTGACTCGACTGACGGCAACGGTGTCGCGAGCGGCTGCGTGTTCTACGATGTCACCGAGGGCGACATGGATGTCGACTGTTCGGGATCCATCGACTGCTACGCTCCGGCGAGCGGCTACGGCGGGCTCTCGACCACCTCGAATTCCTTCTCGCAAGCATACGGTGCCGCGGCGGGTTGGGACTTCGCCACGGGACTCGGCACGCCGAACGCGTACAACCTCGTGAGCTTCTGGACGTCATCGGATCTATCTCTGAGCGGAAGTGGAGAGCTCACGTCCTCGGAGCTGCTGTCGTACTCGTTGACGGTCGGGAACACCGGTCCGCAGACTGCTGCCGCGGTGGTCGTGAGCGCGACGCTACCTGCGGGCATCACCTTGGTTCCTTCGGGGAGCAGCGCCGGCTGCACGCAGTCGGGACAGACGCTGAGTTGCGCGGTTGGCCCTGTTGCGGTGGGCTCGAGCGTTCCGCTGTCCATCGTGCTGCAGCCCGCTGACCAGCAGACCGTCGACATCTCGTTTACGGTCGGCTCGAGCGGCGGCGACCTCGATCCGCGGAACGACGTTGTTGCAACGGCAATCACACTGCCGACATACGCTGCGGGGGATGGCCCCATACCCCTCTGGGCCGACGGTGCGCTCGGCCTGATTCTTTTCGGCCTCGCGGCGGCCCGCAACCGAGCGGACGGTCGTGGGTGATGCCGTGCGCAATTGCGGCCGCACCCCCACATTGGCCGCTTTGCCCTGCCGGCTTCGCTCACCGCGTCGGTCGATTATTTATCATTTAATAGTTGTTTTACGAAAATAAACTATTATATTCTATATAGGAACTCCTCGAGGGAGGCTCCTATGCCTACGGCCGACTCCGTCCCACAGCTCTCCGCGCTCCGGCGGATCCGAGCGCTCAGTTGGCCGCTCATGGTGCTGATCTCCATCGCGCTCGGCTTGGCGGTCCTCATCGCGCCATTGGAGCTCGTGGCGCTGCTCGGCTTCCCGCGGTTCGGGTCTCTGCACAACTTCGTGTCTTTCGGCGGAATGGGTGTGGGTGTCGTGTTCGGCGAGAGCAGTCTGCAGCGATATCCGGGTTTCATCCTCGTCGAGACCTTGACGGCCGGACAACGCTGGCTCGTCGCGGCAATCGCCCTCGCATGCGACGCCTGCAACATTCTTGCGCTCCTTCAGCTGCGCAGCCTCTTTGCGCTCTATTCCCGCGGCATCGTCCTTTCGACGGGCAACGTCGCGCGAATCAAGAAATTCGGACTATGGGTGGCGGTCACGGCGATCGTCGTGAACGCTTCCGGCCGGCTATTCGTGCGGGTCCTGAACACGCCCGTGCAGGGCGTCGCGAACGCCGCCCTGGCCGTGATCATCGGAGCGATGATTTACGTCATCGGGTACGTCATGGAGGTTGCGCGAGAAGCGGAGCTCGAAAGGCAGGAGTTCGTCTGATGCCGATCATCGTGAGGCTGGATGTGATGCTCGCCCGGCGCAAGGTCCGCTCGAAGGAGCTCGCCGCGGCCATCGGCATTACCGAGTCGAATCTGTCGTTGCTCAAGTCCGGCAAGGTCCGCGGTGTGCGCTTTTCCACTCTCGAGGCGATCTGTCGAGTTCTCGACTGCCAGCCCGGAGACCTCCTTGAATACGAGCCGGCTGCGAAGGGTTTGCGGTTCCGTAAGGCCGGATAGCCCAGGACTCGGCGGGCCGACCCGGCCCGTCCGGCCGAGCGGAGCGCCGCGAAATGAGCTACTTCGGGTTGGTTTGGGCGGCGTTGTGGCGCAAGCCCCTGCGCACGATCTTCACGCTTCTGTCGATCGTCGTCGCCTTCATGCTGTTCGGCGTATTGCAGGGTGTCAACGCGACCTTCAATCGACTGGTCGACGCAGGCCGCCTCGATGCTCTGATCACCGTCAGCCCGAACGGCTTATTGCTTCCATTGGCCGCGTTGCCCCAGATTGAGCAGATTCCAGGCGTCGCCACCGTGACTTACCAATCGGGGTTCATCGGATACTTCCGATCGGTCGGAAACTGGGTGCCGGTCTACGCCGTGGATCCGCGGAATGCTCACCTCACAATGCTCGGCGATTTCACCGTGCCGAATGCCGAGCTCGCCGATTTCAACCGTACGCGAGCCGGCGCTCTGATATCGGCACGCCTCGCAGAACGGTTGCATTGGAAGATCGGCGATCGGGTTCCGGTGCAAGCGCTCGACGTGCCGAAGAAAGACGGAAGCAGCGCTTGGACCTTCGACATCGTCGGTATATACGAGAACAAGGACAATCCGGCAGGACTCGGTCTGGTCATGAATTACCGGTATTTCGACGACCAGCGTGCCAGGGACAACGGCACGGTCCAGTTCTATTTCGAAAAGGTTGCAGACCCGTCCAAGGCCGCCGAAATCGCCAATGCCATCGACGGCCGGTTCGTGAATTCAGCCAATCCGACTCATACCGATACCAGGCGAGGGTACGCGCAGGCCGCGCTTTCCGAGCTCGGCGATCTGGAGTTCTTCGTGGATGCGATCATCGGGTCCGCATTCGCGACGCTGCTGCTGCTCGTTGGATGCAACATGATGCAGTCCTTCCGCGAGAGGATTCCGGAATTCGCGGTCATGAAGGCCATGGGTTTTCCGGATGGCGCTCTCGCCGTGCTCGTACTGGGCGAGGCGGCGCTGCTTTGCATCGGTGCGGCAGCGCTCGGCCTGGGCCTCATCTCGGTCTTGCTGGGGGAGGCGGGGCGTGTCAGCGCAGGCAATATCCCGTCTTTGAGCCTGCCGTGGACGATCGTTCTCTATGGAATCACGGCCGCCGCCGTGATCGCTCTGTCGAGCACGCTTCCGGCGGCCTGGCGCGCCAAGCGCCTGAGTGTCATCGACGCGTTGGCCGTGCAGTGACGAGCAGACGCCATGAGAATGCTGCGTCAGATCGTCGCCGTTTCGAGTATCAATTTCCGAAACCTTCCTCGGCGCGCCGCCGCCTCCTCGGTCATCGTCGGCAGTACCGCGGGTGTGGTTGCGGTGCTGATCAGCGTACTGGCAATGGGAGTAGGCCTCGCGCGAACGGTGGCTGGCACCGGACGCGCGGATCGAGCCATCATCGTCTCGGCCGGAGCGCAGGATGAGGCGACGAGCAGTATTCCACGCGAGGAGATCACGAGGATCCTCACGGCCGCCGGAATCCGCCGCGCGGCCTCCGGGGATCCGATCGCCGATCCCGAGCTGCTGGTCCAGTTCCAAGTGCCGCGCAGGACGAATAACAGGCCGGTCGGCGTTGCCTTGCGTGGCATCGGTAAATCGGCCGCGGCGCTGCGACCCGAAATCCGACTGATCGAAGGCCGGATGTTTCGGCCCGGGCTGCACGAAATAATAGTGGGCCGCCCCGCAGAAGCGCTGTACAGGGGCCTCGATATCGGCGATCGCGTGCCATTTCCGGGCGGCGACTGGAGAGTGGTCGGGGTATTCGCAAGCCATGGCGCGAGCGCCCTCGACTCGGGTGCGCTGGGCGATGCCGAAACGGTGATGACGGCATTTCGCCACAACTGGTTCAACAGCGTCACGGCGCTGCTTGACGGTCCCGGCTCGCTCGATCGGCTGAAGCGCGCGCTTTCCGCGGACGCGGCCCTGCACGTTCAAGTGCGACGCGAATCGGAGTACTTCGCCTCTCAGTCCCGCCCGCTGAATGTGCTGTTCGAGTTCATCGGATACTTCGTAGGGGGCATGATGGCAGTGGGAGCGCTCTTCAGTGCGCTCAATACGATGTACACGGCGGTGAGCTCGCGCGCGCGGGAAATCGCGACGCTGCGTGCAATGGGGTTTGGCGGCGGCGCCGTGGTGATGTCGGTGCTCGCGGAGGCGATCGTCCTCGCTTTCGCCGGCGCCATAGCTGGTTCACTCCTGGCTTGGCTCCTGTTCGACGGGCATGTGACCAGTGTTACCCCCAATAGCACCGAAACACAGATTGCGTTCGCGTTGGCGGTGACGCCGGGTTTGATGGGACTGGGTATCGTTTGGGCCTTCGTGATCGGTGGTATCGGCGGCTTCTTTCCTGCGCTGCGGGCGGCGCGCATGCCCGTCGCGCAAGTTCTGGTGGGCTCTGCGCGGTAGAGTGGCCGATCGCCGGCCGATACCGTGTCTCAAAGCTACAGAACCAAGTGAAGGAACTGGTTGAAATCACTCCGGCGGTAAGCGGCGAACGCCTCGCCGTCCCTGAACCCATGTTTGCGATAAAGAGTCAATGCCGGCTCGAAGGCGGGGCCGGTTCCGGTCTCGAGACTCAGCCGGCGTAGACCGCGTCGGCGGGCTTCGCTAATGATGTGCTCGAGGAGCGCCGTGGCGACCCCTTTTCGTAAATGCCTCGGATGAGTCCGCATCGACTTCAGCTCGCCGGTTCCGTCATCAAATTCCTTTAGCGCGGCAATGCCCGCCAACGCGGGCCCATCCCACGCAGACCAGACGGTAATATTGGGCGCCCGCAATCCTGGCTGGTCGAGCGCAAAGACATACTTGGGAGGAGAGTTCTCGTACATTCCGGAGAGATGCATGTCGAGAAGCTCGCGCGTCGGCTCGCCGGAGAGATCGTCCACACGGATCTCGAGCATTCTCCAGCCTCACTGCGTACGAACTCACCCGCTAGATGCAGGCGTCGTGCGGTCACCCGCGCCGAGTGCCCGCTGCATCAGCACCACGTCTGCCCACCGGCCGAGCTTGAAGCCGACCGAGGAAAGCGTCCCTACGGGCCGGAATCCCATCCGGCGGTGCAGGGCAATCGAGGCAGCATTGGCGCTGTTGCCGATCACTGCAATCATCTGTCTCCAAGGTCCGGCTTCGCAGCGCGCGATGAGCGTCTCGAGCAATACGCTGCCGATACCGCGCCCCGACTCCTTCTCGGCGACGTAGACGGAATCCTCGACCGTGTACCGATAGGCAGACCGGGAATGGTACGCCGTGGCGTAGGCATAGCCGACGATCGCGCCTCTCTGCTCGGCGACGAGATAAGGCAAACCGCGCGCCACCACTGCGCGCCAGCGCTCCAGAAGCTGCTCCACCGAAGGCGCAACCTCCTCGAAACTCGCAAGTCCGTGCTGCACGTGATGCGCATAGATCGGCTGAACGGCCGCCAGGTCGGCCTCCGAGGCATCGCGGATGTCGATTGCGATTGACATGTTGTCCAGTATACTGGATATGATATCTAATATGAAAGAGACTGCCGCCCTTCCGAGAGCTCCCTCCATCAACGATCGCATTGCGGCGTGCGTGAGAGCGCTGCGCACCGATCAGGACATGTCCCTCGAAGCGCTCTCCGAGAAGTGCGGAGTGAGCCGCTCGATGCTCTCGCTGATCGAGCGCGGAGAGAGCAGTGCGACCGCGGTCGTGCTCGAGAAGATCGCCGCTGGGCTGGGCGTGCCGTTCGCCGCTCTGTTCGACGATCCGGGAAGTTCCGCGAGCCCGCTCTCGCGGAGTGAGGGCCGGACGATCTGGCGCGATCCGGAGTCGGGTTATGTGCGGCGCAATATCTCGCCACCGAACTTTCCTTCAATCATTCACATCGTCGAGGTGTTCCTGCCGCCCGGTGCCCGAGTCGCGTACGAAAACGCTCCGGGCCAGACCGATATTCACCAGCAGATCTGGGTCCAGCAGGGGCGGATCGAGCTGACGGTCGGAGAGTCGTCGCATCGCCTCGCCGAAGACGACTGCCTCGCCATGATGCTCGGCGAGCCGATCGTGTTTGCGAATCGCACGCGCAAGCCGGCGAGGTACGTCGTCGTCGTCGCGAGCGAACGGGGCCGCAAGACCCACCACGCCCTCCATGAGACGCCCGGTGAAGTGCTGGGGGCTGCGAAGTGAATAAAATTAACGATTTTATCGTCCGTTCAGAACGATCAGGGCGCGCGGGCGGCATGGAGGCCTGCAGGAAGGCATAACGGGGAGAAGTCGATGAGATTGGAAAAAGGGTCGGCCCGGTGCCGAGCCTGCGGCAGCTCAAAGTGCTCGACGCCTACTTCGCGTGGCGGCGTGGAGAGCCGAAGAAGCAGCGAGCGCACTGATCGGGTCCGAGCCGTGGAGCCAACACAATGAGAATCACGCTACCTGTCCTGTTCGCCGGAGTCCTGTTCGCGACCGCACCGGTGTTTGCCGCACCGTGCGCTAGTCTGACCGCGCTGAAATTGCCGGCCACCACGATCACAGCGGCTGAAGTCGTCCCTGCCGGAGCTTTCCGGCCGCCCGGGCTGCGGCCGGGTGCACTGCCTGCCGATGAGCTGCGAGCCTTCGAGCGCCTGCCCGCGTTTTGCCGTGTGCAAGGGGTCATCGCTCCCTCGAGCGATTCGCACATCGAATTTGAGGTGTGGATGCCGGTGAACGGCTGGAACGGCAGGTACCTCGGTGTCGGCAACGGCGCGCTTGCGGGGAGCATCACCTATGGGGGACCCGCCATCATGACGAGCGATGTCCCCACTCTGTCGTCCGCGCTGATGGCCGGGTACGCGGCCTCTTCCACGGATACCGGGCATGAGGCGGCATCAGACAATGACGGCAAATGGGCGCTGGGACATCGCGAGAAGATCATCGACTACGGCTACCGTGCCGTGCACGAAACCGCAGAGAGGGCCAAGGCGATCATTCGCGCCTTCTATCGCCGCGCTCCCGAGCACTCGTACTTCGACAGCTGCTCGAACGGGGGCCGGCAGGGGCTGATGGAAGCGCAGCGTTATCCGGCGGACTACGACGGGGTGATCGCTGGCGCGCCGGCAGCGTCCATCACTCAGCTTAACGCCCACATGGAGTGGGACGTCCAGGCAACCGATAAGGACCCCGCCAGTTACATTCCGGCCAACAAGTGGCCAGCGGTCCAAGCCGCGGCACTTGAGCAGTGCGACGCCCTCGATGGACTCAAGGATGGGCTGATCGAGGATCCGAGGCGGTGCGATTTCAAGCCGAGAGTGCTCCTGTGTCACGGACCGGAGTCCCCGAGCTGCCTGACGGCACCGCAGATCAGGGCACTGGAAAAGATCTATGCAGGTCCGCGCGATTCGCAGGGCAGGCAGATCTTCCCCGGATTGGTGCCGGGAGGTGAGACAGGCGGTCCGATCGGCTGGGCTCCCGTCGTTTCGGGCCGGACTCACGTCCTTCTTACGGGCGCGGCCGACCTTATGCAGAATCCTCACTGGAACTTTCTGACCGGCGACGTGGAGCACGACGCAGATCGCTACGCGGCAGCGCTGGGGCACATTCTCAATGCCACGGATCCCGATCTGACGGCCTTCGAGGCAAGAGGCGGCAAGCTGATCCTCTACCACGGTTGGAGTGATCCGGTGATATCGCCGCTCGCCACCGTCGCTTACGACGAGGCCGTGGTCGCTCGGATGGGCCGCGCGGACGCCGAGCGCTTCACCCGTCTCTACATGGTTCCAGGCATGCCGCATTGCTTGGGAGGATCGGGGCCCAACACGTTCGGTGCGACGATGCTGACGGCCCTGCAGCATTGGGTGGAGAAAGGCGTCGCGCCGCAGGCGATCGTCGCCACGAAGTACCGGACGAATGGCGATCCTGCGAGCGGCATCGCACGCACGCGCCCGCTGTGTCCCTATCCGCAGGTCGCGCGGTACAAAGGTACCGGGAGCATCGATGTGGCGGCGAACTTCGCCTGCGGCGCGCCACCCCGATGATCAGGCCGTCCGCGCCAGAGAAAGGCGATTGCATGAAAAGGTTGTGGCTCGGCGCGACACTCGCTGCGATCGCGCTGGTGTGTATGCGGCCGGCGGCCGCACAGATCGGAGTCGTCTCGGTGACCGGCGGGCGCGTGGACGGGGTCACGGCCGGCGGAGTCGTCTCGTTCAAGGGCATTCCGTTCGCCGCACCGCCGGTGGGTAATTTGCGCTGGCGAGATCCCCAACCGGTGAGACCTTGGAGGGGCATCAAGAAGGCGGACCGCTTCGCGCCGGGCTGCATGCAGGATCCGGGCTTCTTCTTCAAACAGGTGGGACTGACTCCGGCAATCAGTGAGGATTGTCTGTACCTCAACGTGTGGACGCCGGCCCGATCCGCGCGCGAACGGCTGCCAGTGATGGTGTGGATCTACGGTGGAGGCTTCGATGGAGGAGCGACAAGCCTTCCGGTGTACGACGGCACACGGTTAGCCAGAAGGGGCGTCGTGCTCGTGAGCATCGCATACCGAACGGGCGTGTTCGGCTTTCTCGCCGACTCGGAGCTCAGCCCCGAATCCAGTCGCCATCTCTCTGGGAACTACGGACTGCATGACATGATCGCCGCCCTGAAATGGGTGCAGGCGAACATTGCCCGCTTCGGAGGCAACCCCTCGCGCGTGACGATATTCGGTGAGTCCGCGGGGGGAGACGCCGTCGGCATGCTCGCTCAGTCACCGCTCGCGAGAAGTCTGTTTGAACGCGGAATCGCAGAGAGTGGCTCCACTTTCTACCTCGACGACGAGGACTTCACGACGCTGCACCGCGCAGAGGAGGCTGGGCAGCGCTTTCTCGCCAAGCTCGGCGTCACGAGCATCGCGGCGGCTCGCAGCCTCGATGCGCAAGCGCTGTTGAAGGCACAAGGGCTCTCCGTGGTCGGCGGTGGCGGCTTCCAGCCGCTGGCCGTGGTGAGCGACGCATTTCCCGGCGACGGGTTCCGGTCGTATCGGACCCGCCGCTTCAACGATACGCCGATCCTCATCGGCTCGAACGCCGACGAGGGCAGCTTGTTCGTTCCGACCCATACCTCCCCTAGCCGGTTCGAGGCGCAAGTTCGTGCGCAGTTCGGACCGTTTGCGGCGAGGGTACTTGCGGTGTACCCCCACGCGACCGATTCGGAGTCCTCTCGAGCGGCCGTCGATCTCTTCCGCGACACTGAAATGGCCTGGGGAGCCTGGACCTGGGCGAAGTTGCAGTCGGAGAATGGCCAAGGCAAGGCGTACCTCTACTACTTCGATCGCCGCTCACCGCAGGCGCCGCTCGGTCCCGCCCACACCGCCGAGGTGGGCTATGTGTTTGGTACCTTGACGGCGCCTGGCCTACCCACCCGATTGCCCAGTCCGCCGGGACCGGCCGATGTAACGCTGTCGGAGCAGATTCAAAGCTACTGGGTGAACTTCGCGAAGACCGGCGACCCGAATGGTCCAGGGCTGCCGTATTGGCCGGCGTTGCATGCGACCGTGCCTAGGACGATGTTCCTGGATGAGCACCCCGGCGCACACCCCATACCCAGCATGAAGCAGATGAAGATCTTCGACGCCTACTTCCAGTGGCGGCGGCAACAGATGGAGAAGAAGCAAGCTAGCTGACGTACGAGACTGCGGAGTGCGAGAGGGCCACCACCGTCGAGGATTGGCCATCGGCGGCGCTTTTTGATTTTCCGGAGAGCGCGGCGGGGACGTCCGCCATTGTGCGCCACAGCGTCCCTTGGCCGGAGTAAAGATCATTTTGCGCTGTCCGGCGCAGGTTCGCGCTGTCACACGGATCGAACGACCGCTCGCAATCGCGCCGCTGCTGTCCAGGCCCGCTTGCGAGCGGGCCTGGACAGCGTTTCCGCCCGCCACCGCTCCAGCATCGCCACAGATACTCCGAGCTCCTGGGGAGACCCGGGAGATCTCCGCACTCTCAGGCGGCAGCAGGCGAGCCACCGCACGTGCTTTGTATTCGTTGCTGTATCGAGCCACTGTCGTTCCTCAATGCCCCGCAGATTACCGAGGTATCGAGGCGACAACTACTGTGACACAGGGGGCAGGTCGCGAAATATCGCGAAGTCACTACGCGCGGCCGAGTGCCTCGCAGAACTCGGTGACTGCGGTGACGGCATCGGCCTTCGCCTGAGCCTGATCGTAATCAGGGTGATCGACAAGAAACTGATCGGCGTACGCGCCCGGCCCTTGTGACCGGGGATCCGCGAAATTTGCAGCGAGCTCAGCCAGCGCAGTGCTCGATGTCTTAAGTGCTCCTCTGCCGAGTCTGTCGACGACCGCTCGTGCAGCTTGGATCGGGCCACCCAAGTCGTTGTGGAGCAGCACGAAGGCAATATCGTACCAGTCCTTCGGTTTGCGTCGCGAGTAGGCCGCCGCACACTTGGCCAATAGAAAGCCGGCGAC
>JASHTA010000487.1 GCA_030040795.1 Gammaproteobacteria bacterium
TTATCCGTCTTGCCCAATCGGCCGCAGTACTGCCGGCCCACGCCCACCGAGTGGGTCCCCTTCTTCGCAAAGCCGGTGTCGTCGACGATCCAGTGACACTGCGACTGCTTCCTCAACAGTGTCGGCAGCACCTGCGCCGTCACGGCCGCCAGCAGCCCCGTGTCGCTCCAGTCCGCATCCGCCACCAAGTGATGCATCGACTGATGCGCCGAGCGCACGTTGTGCGGTTGCACGCGCGCCGCCATCGGCTCCACGCTCTTGCGACCGCCCGGCAGCATCAACCCTCGCAAATACCACTGCGCTGGGAGGCGCCGGTCCGCGTGCGCCAGCGCCGCACCAATCACTTCTCCGTATTCCTCAAACCGATCTTCCAGGCTCTTGGCCACACTGACCTCTTGCAGTGACTGAAGATCCTGGCACAATACCATGAACTACAGGAGTTTTTAACACAGTAGAACTATGTTGACGACTCATTAGAGGCCCACTCCGGGATCCCCTCCGCAATGCCCAAGGCTCGCCGTGCGAGGAGGAAGAGCAGAAAGCCCACACTAGCGGAAGATCCAGCGATGATCGAGAGCGCGGTGCCGATGCGGCTGCCATTGCCCCCCAGCCACTCGCTGATCGCCGCGGTGGTCGCCGGTCCCATGCCCACGCCGATGAGTGTGATCGACATGAGGCACAAGGCCACCAACGTTGCCCGCATCCGGGGCGGGGCCAGGATCTGGAGCCAGATCGGTACGTTGTTGGCGGCGCCCATCAGGCAGAAGGAGCCTATCGCCGTGCACAGGAAGTAACTCCAGGACTGCGCCTGCAGCGGGGCGGCGACCATGAAACAGCCGCCCACCAGTACGCCAATGGCTGAAACCAGCGGCACCGCGTCCCGGCGTCCGGTGGCTACACGGCGCGTGATCATGGGCAACAGAATGGTACCGGCGATCGATGCAATCACGCCGGTCGTACCGATCGCGAGGCCTGTATCTTCAAGCGCCCAGCCGTGTGCGCGGTGCAGGAAGGTGGGTCCCCACGCCCCAAAGGACCCGGCGATCACCTGCGTGAATCCCGCGGCGAGGAACAACGGCGCATAGATGCGCAGATGTCGAGCGAGGTAACGCCAGATCTCCTCGAGCGCGGATTGCGGGCCGCCGGGAGCTTCTGCCGCTCGCGGTGGCTCACGCACGAATAGGCCGAAGGCTATCGCGATCAGCAGGCTGGGCGCGCCCAAGAGCAACAGCACGATCTGCCAGGTATGAAACCCTGTTGAGCCGGGTGGAAGCCGTGCCTCGACGAATCCGATCGTCAGCCCCCCGAGGATCAGCGATCCCGAGGCGCCGAATACTCCGGCCGATGTGTAAAGGCTCGCCGCGAACGTACGCTCGCGCGGCGAGAAGAAGTCGCCGATCATCGAATAAGCTGCGGGCGAGAGCGCTGCCTCGCCCACGGCGAGACCGGCCCGGAGTACGACGAGTAGCGCGAAGCTGTCGACGAAGCCGGAGAATAGCGTGCTGAGACTCCACAGCGTCGCCCCGCCCAGGATGAGGAGGCGGCGATCCTGGCGGTCCGCGAGCCGCGCGATCGGTACACCTAGCACGCCGTAGAACAGGGCGAAGGCGGAACCCAACAGCAGGCCGAGCTGCACATCGCTCACCCGCAGGTCCTGGCGCAGCGGATCGACCATCAGCGAGAGGATGCTGCGGTCGGAGAACGACAGAACGTAGAGCAGACTGAGAAACGCCACCGCAGTCCAAGCCCGCCGGCGGCTCGCCGGCCAGGAATGTGCCTCGCCGCTCATTCGCAGGAGTCCCGCGTAGAAAGTGGCACGGCGTCGCTGGCATCTACGAGCCACGGGGCCGGGAGCTGGAATCTTTCCGGGCGCGTCACCTACGTCAGCCTTTGCTTCTCTTGGTGGAATGCTGCTCGACGGGGCGAGACTGAAATCACTCCGATACGATAGCATGGCGCCGCGGTGCTCCCGGTAGCCACGCGGCCTGATCGATCGAGCGGACCGCCAAAGAACACCGATGCCGACCGCGACGGCGCTTGTACTCAATGAGCTGGGCGAATTTGATTTGAAGATCGCCCGGGCTCATCGCCGCGTTCAGAGAGGTCGGGTGGAATATCCGTCCACTTCGCAACCGTCGCCACTTGCCAACACGTGAACAAGTCTTAATGGCTGCGCATCGCAGGGATGGAGTACTTGGAATGCTTCCTGCGACGGATTTGAACAGCCAGGGTCGAGCGGGCAGGTGGCCGATGCGCAATGGGATTGAATGGTTTCGCGGTCAACTTACCCTCGCGCAGTGGAGTCTCGACGCCGCCGTCAGCGCGCAGGCGGAACTCGCACGCTCTCATCTACAGAGAGCTCAGCAGATCTATCGGGGATTGCTCCAGGCTTTGCCCGGCTCATCGTTGACGCGGGAGCAAAGGCCGGAGATCGATCGGGCGCTCGAGGAGATCAGGATCCGCTTGCAGATCGGTGCACGCGAGACGTAGGCCCGCGGATCAGTGAAGGTTTGCGGGCCGCTGCGCGGCGCTGGCGGATCGGTCGGGCGTTCGCGGACCGGAATTTCCCGGCTCGCCGCTCGCGGAGAGGGACTCGCGAAGGCCGGTGCTCTCGATGCGGAAGGCAGGCCACCAGCTGTTGATCGAGGTTCCTCGCCAAGCCTCCCGGGCGGTGTCGTACTCGGCAAAGGGAACGCCGTTGGCGGAGAGGGTCTGTCCGTATATCGAAAGCCCGTCGAGCTCGCCGGATACGCTGACCGGATCGCGCGCCATGCCGAACACCAGGCGACACTTCCCCTCGAAGCGAAGACCCGACCAGGCGGCGCCTGCGTGGTGCCACTGTCCGTCCACATATCGGACGAGCGGCTTCACGTCGCTGATGCTGGGCCCGGTCCAGACCGCTCCGCCGGTGATCCGGAAGTAGGAGGCGGAAATGACGCATTGCGCCAATCCCCGATCAGCGATGACCGATAGTCGAATCAATGCCAAGGCCTCAGACGAATCCAAGCGCCCAGCAAGATGCGTTCCCGGCGGGAGAGTCCCCTCGCAAGGCGCAGAGAGGCTGACTTTTGCCGATCCGGGCGGTACGAATTTCCGATGAGGCAGGTGGGCCCTTGCGGATTGCGATCACCCAACCGATACCTTAGATTTAGCGGTTCGATTCGAATCGACACGAACATGCGCCGAGCGCGTGAGGGGTCTCTACGAACATGCGAAATCAGATCATTGCAGCGCTCGGGGCCGCATCGATCGTGGCGATGGCAGGTCTCATCGCACCGTCGCAGGCAGCGGTCCACCATTATGCAGCGGTCGATGCCAAGCGCCTGCGGACCGCCGATTCGTCGGCGAACGCGGGCCAGTGGATGACGTATGGCCGCGACTATAGCGAGCAGCGCTATAGCCCGCTCACGCAGATCAACGTGGACAACGCGAGCCGGCTCGGCCTTGCCTGGTATGCCGATCTCTCCGAGCGCGGCGGCAGCTACGAAACGACGCCGATCGAGGTGGACGGCGAGATCTTCGTGACCGCGCCCTGGAGCAAGGTCTACGCCTTCGATGCGAAGACCGGCAAGCGGCTCTGGAAGTACGATCCGCAAGTGGCGGGCAGCTTTGCCGTCAAGCTGTGCTGCGGCATCGTGAATCGCGGGGTCGCGGTGTGGAAGGGCAAGGTGATCTGGGGCACTCTCGACGGACGCCTGATCGCCGTCAGCGCGAAGACCGGCAAGAAGATCTGGGAAATCCAGGCCACGGATCCGACCAAGTGGCTCTCCATCACCGGCGCCCCGCGCATCGCCGACGGCCGCATTTTCATCGGCGAGGCGGGCTCCGAGTTCGAGGAGCGCGGCTATCTCGCGGCTTACGACGTGAACACCGGCAAGGAGCTGTGGCGCTGGTGGTCCGTCCCCGGCGATCCGGAGAAGGGCTTCGAGCAGCCGGAGCTTGCTTGGGCTGCGAAGACTTGGAGCGGCGAGTGGTGGAAGTTCGGGGGCGGCGGCACGCCCTGGGACGGCATCATCTACGATCCGGTCACCGGCGATGTGTATTTCGGCACCGGCAATGGTGCGCCCTGGCCGGCGGCAATCCGCTCCCCGGGCGGCGGTACCAATCTGTTCACGGCATCGGTCGTGGCGGTGGATGCGAAGACCGGCAAGTTCAAGTGGTACTACCAGGAGACGCCCGAGGACAGCTTCGACTACGACAGCACGGCGCCGCTCATGACGGCCGATCTCGTCATCAACGGCGTGAAGCGGCACGTCGTGATGCATGCGCCGAAGAACGGCATCTTCTACGTTCTGGATGCGAGGACCGGCAAGTTCATCTCCGGCAAGCCCTTCGTGCCGTCCGTGAACTGGATGCTGGGCTTCCAGAAGGATGGCACGCCGATCCTCAATCCGGAAGCCAATTACGGCAAGACGGGCAAGGGCTTTTATCTGATCGGTTTCCAGTCGCATGTCTGGAACCCGATGTCCTTCAATCCGAACACCGGGCTGGTCTACCTGCCGGCCAACTATGGCAGCTTCCCCTACGTCGCCGAGGCGGGGGCGAAGATGGGTAACCAGCTGCTTTCCATCAACATCCGCAAGCGCCCCCAGGGACCGGCGCCCAAGCTCGAAGGTCCAAGCTCGTACTTGCTCGCCTGGGACCCGGTGAAGCAGAAGGCGGCCTGGCTGCAGACCGAGGGCAATGGCCACGCCGGCACCATGACGACGGCCGGCAACCTTGTGTTCCAGGGCACGACCTCGCTCGGTCTCTCGGCCTACCGTGCCGACACCGGAGCGCGGGTCTGGACGACGGACGTGCAGGCGGAGATCGCCGGCGGTCCGATCAGCTACGAGGTCGATGGCGTGCAGTACGTCGCCGCGGTGGCTGCCGGGCAGGGGCGTCGGTTCGGACGTGGCGGCTACTGGGCCCCGAACTACGCGCGAGTCCTGGTCTTCAAGCTAGGCGGCAACGCCGTGCTGCCGAAGCCTCAGCCGTTTACGCCGCCGGTGCTGAATCCGCCGCCGGAGTTCGGCAGTGCAGCCCTGCTGACCAGCGGCGAGCACCAGTACGACGCCCACTGCGCGAGCTGTCATGGCAACAATGGGCATGCGAGCACCCTGTTTCCGGACCTGCGCTACGCGGGTGAGATCTGGAGCGCTCCCGCGTTCAACGCGATCGTGATCGGCGGCGCGCTGCAGAACGACGGCATGGTGTCGTTCCGGAAGGTGATCACGGCGAACGACGCCGAAGCCATCCGCGCTTACGTAGTGCACATGGCGAATGAGGAGAAGAAGCACCCCGAGCGCCAATTCGGTGGTTTCGGCGGGCCGCCCGGACCCGGTGGTGCGCCCGGACGCGGCGGCCCCTCCGGACCCGGCGGCCCTGGTGCAGCGTCACCACCGCAGCCGGCGTTGCATCAGTAGCAGGGCGGCGACGCGACAGGCCACTGGTCCAACGTCGATCGAAGCCGGGCGCGCTCTACGCAGGCACCTGTCTCATGTAGAGCTCGAACGGCTTTCTGTTGTTCAGGTTGCAGGCGACCTCGAACCACAGCAGGTTCTCGATATACCTCGCGGCGACCAAGGGCCCCGCGTTCAGGGGATCGAGTCCAAGCTCGGAGATCAGCTGTGCCACGCGCTCCTTTGCACGTCGATCAGCGCCGGCGAAAGGAATAGTGATTGGACCACCGGCCCGCTCAGGGTTGGCGAGCGTCCGATAAGAGATCGTGATGAACGCTTTGACGACCTGCGCACCCGGCACCCACGACTGCAGCTGCTCGGCTGTCGATGGCGGCATGTCAGGCGGAAAGGGATAGCCTCCGACGACTTTCGGCTTGGCGATCATCGGATCGATGAGCAGCTTGCCTTTCAGATCGCCCAAGCCCGGCAGCAGCGCCTTGACCGGTGCCCAGGGAACCGCAAACACGACGATCGCGCCGCGCGATGCGGCGTCCATCTGGGGAGCGGCTGAAGCTCGCGGGCCGCTGTCCGTCACCAGCGTTTGGACTCGCGCCGCGTCCGGTGTGCGAGAGCCATAGACGACCGGGTACCCGATCGCGCTGAGCCGCTTGCCGATCGCGCCGCCGAAGTGACCGGTGCCGAGTACCGCGATGGTCTCGCGTGTCCCGCTCGAGCTACGCTGCTGCGCTCGGGTACGCATCGAGAATGACGCGAGTGCCGCACCGGCGCCGAGGCCTGTCAGACCTGTCAGAACTGAGCGACGCTGAACCACGACTCTCTCCTTCGCGGCGATGCTTTCAGGCAACGGGGTTTGCCGCGGGTGACGGCGAATTCTGGCGCCACAGGAGGAGAGCCAAGTACAGGCCGCAGGCGGCTCCGATTGCATACATCGACAGATAGAATTCGGATTGCCTATAGGTGACTTCGCCCACTCTGCAGGCGGCGAAGAGCATGCCGGTGACGAGCATCTCCGCGATCCAAAGGATTGCAACGAAGCGCGTCCGGCGATCCATCTCGACGAGGCGTTTCGACCGGGTTGCCCAGAGTCCCCCGACGAGCGTGCAGGCGGCCCGCAAGGCGCTGAGAATGATTTGCGTCGCAACGGAAACCGCAGAGCCCGTGTCGGTCGCACCATCGAGCACGAGCCGTGCAATGGCCGGTATGCGTTGAGCGATCAGCGCGGCGACGAAAGCCGCGAGAACTGCCCTTTGATGCGCTCGATGGACGCGTGTCACGACCCAGGCGGAGGTGAAGCACAGCGCATATTCCGAGGCCATGTTCGCCTGCATGCCCGCAAGCCGAAGAAGCGCCTCGAGGGTCCAGGGATGCTGCTTCACCTCGGCGAGATTGACATAGACCGATTGAAACGCCAGCGAGCAGCCGAGCTGCCAGAGCGAGCTCAACACGCAGCCAACGAGTATGGCCGCGATGAAGGAGGGCGCGTGCGCCCGCAGCGCTCCAAGAGCATGAGTGGCAAATGCCCCTGTCGCCTGGCGCCAATACCATAATCGGGAGCGGCCCTCCTCGAATTGCTCGAGGAGGTCACCGATGAGAGGCTCGAATCGGGAACCGCTGCCGAGTCGCTCGAGCAGCCACGTTGCAGCGCGCGGCGCAGGACGGCATTTCATGGCTTGGCACCGGCAGTCTTGGTAAGGCCGTGCCAGAGCGCCTCGAGCGCGCGCTGGGTCTCGCGCACTTGCCGGCTGCCCTCCGCCGTGAGCGCGAAATAGCGCTTGGCGCGTCCGCCGCGCTGCGGAGTGGCCTCCCCCAGGCGCGACGTGACCAGTCCCTTGGATTCGAGCCGCTCCAGGATCGCATACACGCTCCCTTGCAGCATTTCCCGGCCGGTTCTTTGCGCAATTTCGGCCGCGATCGGCACGCCGTAAGCGTCCCGCCCGAGGCGGAGCACCGCCAGCATCACCATGAGCTCGTGGTGGCCGAGGAATTCACGGCTGCGCATTTAATCAATGATAATGAAGAAAATAGGCGTGTCAATGCATGGCGCAGGTGCCCGGCAGGCCGCGCGGCCCTGGAGAAGCTGCGCGCGGACGGCCCCGCGCCCCTACCTCTACCCCTGCCCCTTGCGGCCGACCGCGCAAAGCAAGCACGCGTGCCACCAGAGCCGCCAGCGAGCACCGACGCCGTGCAGCGGAGCGCCGAAGCTTCGTACGGCCTTCTGAATCTGCGGCTGCGCTCTGCGACCGCTCGCTCTCAAACAATCGGCCGCCAATTTGCGCACGACGGTGTCCCGGTCGCCGAGAAGCATTACCGCAGAATCTACCTCGAGCGCTCCTCGCCGGCAGAGCGCCGCGACCGCGCGCCGTCTCACTACCGCGGCCTCATCGTCGAGGAATCGAGCGAGGACGTCCCGATCGACCCCGGCGATCTGATCCAGTCCGGCAACCGCCGCAAGTCGCAGCCGCCGGTCCGGCGCGCGGGAAAAACGCGCAAGGCGCGTGGAGGCCGAACGTGGCGCGATCCGGGGGAGGAGCTCGACTGCTCGAAGCTGCCGAAGCCGGCCCGGCTCGTCCTGCGCCTCGCGAAGCAGGAGCGAAGTCAAGGCCTGCTCGCACCGTGTGCCGAGCAATGCGAGCGCATCCATCACGGTCTGAGCACGCGCCCAGTGAGGCTCATCGAGCGCGCCGATGAGGACGCGCGCCACCTCGTCGAGCCAGGGTCCGGGACTCCGCGCCAAGGCGAGCGCCGCTTCGATGCGGACGGCACGCTGCGCATCGCGCAGTGCCAGGGCCAAGGCGCGATCGATTGTTTCGGACGCCACGGCACGATCCGCGGACGCCGCCGCACGATCCGTGGACGCCACGGCACGGTCCGATATCGCGCCGAGCAGCCGGGCCGCGGCCGCGCGAGCATCGAGCGCGTACAGAGGCTCGCGGCCGTCGATCAGGCGAGGCACGAGCAGCACTCGAACCACAGGCGCCACCGCCCGCTCGCCGAATTCGCAGAGTGCGGCGACCGCGGCCGGCCGCGCAACGTCGTCGAACAGACACTCGATGAGCCGCGGAAGGGCTCGCGGCTCCCGCAAGCGGCCGAGGGCGGACGCGCAGTGGGAATACAGCCGCGTGCCGAATGCTTCGAGTAGCGCCTCGGCGACACTGCTGTCGGGACGCTCCGCCAGGTGATCGGCTATCCGGTTGACGATGACGTCCTCGGCTTCGAGCGACACCGGATCGAGGCGACGCGCCACCGAATCGCGCAACGCGCGGACGAGAGCGGCTGTCGAGGCCGATCCGGGTATCGCCGCGAGCGCATCGGCCGCCCAGTATCGTGGGCGATAGACCGCGTCCGGGGGGCCGCGGAGGAGCGCCTCGAGCGCAGGGATGGCGGGCTCGCCGAGCGCTACCACGTCCGGCAGAGCGAGCTCGCCCGCGTGCAGGTTCTTGAGCTGCGCGACGAGCTCATCGATTCGCCGGGTCGATACGTGAGCTTCACTCATCATTCTCATGTCACATCGCGAGGGCGGCCGAGATAGCGAGAAGTACGATCAGAGTGCCGAGGACGTAAGCGACGTAGGCGCTCACCCTGCCGTGATGCATGCGCGCGAGAAGCCGCGCGCCGCGGACCACTTGAGTCGCCAGTCCATTCAGCACCCATCGGTCGACGAGATGGACCGGTTCTTGCGAGCGGCGGATCGCTACCCGAAAGTGCTGCGCCACCGTCTCTTCGGTGTCCACCACGGTTCGAGGCCGTAGGATGGCGTCGAAGATCACCCTGACGGGGTTGGAAAAGCCTGTCGCCGTGTACGTCATCTCGGGGAACAGCTGTCGGACGCCGCCATCCCACCGAGTCTCGCGCAGGACTCGGCGCCTTCGAGTCGCCAAGAGAACGACGCCCGCTGTCACGGCAAGGAGCACGATGAGCACGATCAGGCCGTAGGACGTCGACATGGCGAACACGACGGGATTCTCCGTCCCGCCGCGATGCAGGACGACGAGTCCCCTTCCCGGGATGACGCCCGAGCCGACCTGCGCGCCGAGATCGTGGAACTCGGCCACGAAGTCGCGTGGAAGCTGCGCCTCGGGATGCGCTGAATAAAACGCCGGCACCAGCGCCTGCGTGGCGCTGCCATCTCCGAGTGGCCCGAGCGTGTCGCTCAACGCCGGTATCACGAAGGTCGGCATGACACCCAGCAGAAGGGAAAGCGCGGCCAGCGCGCCCATTGGCGCAAGCATCGAGGTGGGCGCTTCCGTCGCCGATTCCGCAGCCTTGGAGCGCGTGTGACCCAGGAATCCCATCGCGAAGGCTTTGACGAAGCACGTGACGGCGAGCGCCGCTGTCAGTGCGAGCGTCACACCGGCGAACGCAAAAACGAGTCGCGCGACGCTCGAGGAAAGCTCGGTGCCGCGGAGGAGCCCCTGAAGGGTCAGCCACTCGCTGGCAAACCCGCTGAAGGGATACATCGCGGCGATGGACAGGGATCCCACGAGAAAGAAGAGCCCCGTCCAAGGCATGAGACGGATGAGGCCCCCCAAGCGGTCGAGATCGCGGGTGCCGGCTCGCCAGTCGACCGTGCCGGCCCCGAGGAACAGCAGCGCCTTGTAGACCGAGTGATTGGTCAGGTGGTAGAGCGCGGCCACGAAGGCGATGCCGGCAAGTGCGGGCCGGCCCGCCGCGGTGAAGGAAAATCCGGCCCCCAGCCCGACGGCGACGATGCCCATGTTCTCGATCGAGCTATGCGCGAGCATGCCCTTGGTGTCGTTCTCCGTGGTGGCGTAGAGGATGCCGACGAATGCCGAGACGGCACCCACGACGAGCGCCACGAGACCCGGGCCGGCGAGGTGCACCGGCAGCAGATCGACGTTGACGCGCACGATACCGTAGATTCCAAGGTTGAGAATGACGCCGGAGAGGAGCGCAGACACGTTGGCCGGTGCGACCGGATGCGCGCGCGGCAGCCACGAGTTGAAGGGCACGAGCCCGGCCTTCACGCCGAAGCCGAAGAGAGAGAGTAGAAACACGGCCCAACGCGCAGCGGGCCCGAGTCCCGTGGTGGCGTGCATGGCATGGAAGTCGAGCGACCCCGCCGCATTGGCGAGCAGGATGAGCGCCACGGCCGCCGCAAGCGTGCCCGCTTCGCCCATGGCGAGCATCAGATAGCCTGCGCGGATGTTCTCCTCGCGCTCGAACTCGTAATTGACGAGCAGGTAGCTCGTGATCGCCATCAGCTCCCAGGCGAGCAAGAACGACACCACGTCGCGCGTGATCAGCACCGCTGCGATGGAAGCAAAGAGTCCGAAATACAACACCGTGAACGCGCGGAGGCTGTAGTGATTCTCGTAGCGGCGCAGGTACCCCGCGGAGAAAATGGATGTGACGAGGTAGATGACGGCCGTGATCAGGAGGAAAAGTCCGGACAGCGCATCGAGACCGATGCGCAGCCTGATGCCGACCGGTAACGACCAGAGTGCGACGGAAAGCGTATCCGGCGTGAACAAGGCGCTGCCGGCTGCCACACCGAGCGCCACGGACGCGGCGGTGCCGACGATCGCGAGCAGCAAGGGATTGCGCCGCTGCGGGGTGACGAGCGCGCCGACGACGCCGAGCACCGAAAGGGCAAAGAACGAGCCGATGCCCAGCTGCTCGATCATGTCTCGCGCTCCACCGCATCGAGCTGGCGGGTCCGAGATGCCGAATCGGCGGACTGCGCGCGGCCCGTCGCGACGAGCAACGCGTGCAGGATGGCGAGTGGAGGAGGGGGATTGCCGGGCACTTCGATATCGACCGGCACGATCGATCGGATGCCCTCGCTACAAGCGAAGCTGGGTCCGAACACGCCGCCCGAGAGCGCACAGGCGCCCACGGCGATCACCCTGCGTGGCGTTGGCATTGCGGTGAGAGTCTTGGTGAGTGCCTCACGCATCTGGTCGGTTCCAGGACCGACGACGAGCAGGATGTCGGCTTGACGGGGCGTCGGCGTGAAGAAGAATCCGAGGCGATGCAGGTTGTAGTAAGGATTCGCGAGCTGCTTGACCTCGTGCAGGCAGGCTCCGCAGTCTCCGGCGTCCACGACCCGGATGTGGACCGAGCTCGCGAATGCATGCCCCAATTTCGCGGTGGGCGACACCGCCGCGGCCCATTCGTAGCTCCCCTCCCAGGGCATGGACTCCGACCCCTCCCGCGCGCAACGGAAGCAGTGGATGCAGCGGCGCAGGTCGACGTCTACTCGACCCTCTCGAGCGTCAAGCGCGCCCGTCGGACAGCGGTTTGCGATGCGCTCGGCGTCGCCCTCGCCAGAGTGTGCGCTGCGGACAGGCCGCGGCACCGGAAGTCCCGGGGTCACGCCTGGAGCACGGTCCGGCCGCGCGGGATAGCGGGTCGTCTTGATCCCCGTCTTGATCTTCGCCTTGAGTCCGCTCAGCACCCACTGGCTCATCGTTCGATCCTCATCGTCCGGGTCCTCACCGATCGTTCTCGGAGACGGAAAGGCCGAAGGTCGCGAGAATGATCGGAAAGTCCTGAAACGCGAACGCCTCTGCAGCGAGATGGAAGGCGTGCCAGTTGACGAATGACGGCGGGATGATCCGGTAGCGCAAAATCCTCCCTTGCTCATCGACCCGTACCCAGTGGAACGCCGCTCCGAGCGGCGCCTCGGTCCAGCCCAGGGCGGCTCCGGCGATAGGCGCCGCATCGGCGCTTCTTACCGGTCCCGTGGCCAGCCTATCGAGCGCCTGTATCATGAGTCGCAACGACTGTCTCGCCTCGGCGAACAGGACCCGAAGCCGTGCGTAGCCGTCCCCTTCGGCCTCCCGCGGAACCTCGAACACGTAATCGCGGTAGGCGCCGTACGGCTGAATGGCTCTGAGATCCCGCGAGACAGCCGAGGCGCGCGCAATCGGTCCCACGAGGCCGAAGGCGCGTGCTTCCGCTTCGGTCACGATGCCCACCTCCTCGAGCCGGTCGAGAAAACTGCTGGTCCGCACAAGGCGCCGCTCGAGCCTATCGAGCCGCTTGACGATGTCACGTGCCCGAACGGCGGCAGCGGCGACCTCGGCGTCCGGCAGGTCGCGCGTGAGTCCCCCGGCGGTCGCGAGCCCAAAGAGATAGCGGTGCCCGGTCAGCGCACCCGAGAGCCGCAGCAACTCCTCCTCGAGTATGGCCGCCTGGCTCGTCGCGACGACGAGCGCAGTCGATTCGCAGAGCTCGGCGATGGCGCCCACGTGATGGCGCAGCCGCTCGAGCTCGGCGAGAAAGACGCGAAGCGTCGCCGCCCTGGGCGGAACCTCGATGCCCCCGATCGTCTCGAGCGCTTGCGCATAGGCAAGCCCGTGGGCGAAGGCCGTGAGGCCGTTGATGCGTTCGGCGAGCAGCAGTGCATCGTCGGCGCGTCGACCTTCGGCGACTTTCTCGACGGCGCGATACTTGTAGAAGAATCGGGGGAGGGCCCGGATCACGTCCTCCCCGACGGTTTCGAGTAGAAAGTGAGCGGATTCGGTCACGGCCGAATAGACCGGACCGACAGGCATGCCGAAGGCACCCGGCGCGCTCACGATCCGACGCGGACGCCAATCGGGATTGGGCATCCGAAGCGGCGGCGGCCGGCGGCCGTCGAAATTCTTTCGCATGGGTGCGAGGCCTTCCTGCCACGCATCATCGTGCAGGACGAAGTCGCCCAGACGGGGATGACCCTCGAACACCAGCCCGAATAGATCTTCCGCCTCACGCTCGTGCCAGTCCGCCGCGTGGATCACCTCGGTGATGCTGGAAAAGCGGGTCTGCGCGTGCGGCGCGTGCGCCACGATATAGATCCACGCCGAAGGAGCCTCCGTCGAGTAGAAGGCGTATCTCAGCCGCCATTCGCCCGCCTCCTCGACAATGAGCCCGGCGAACGCATATCCAATCGTCTGGATGACCCAGCTGCAAAGCGGCTTGACGGCTTCGGGGCGGCACTCGATCTCCCGTTGAAGTCCTCGCGCGTCGTCGCGGATGCGGACGCGGGTAGACCACTCTTCGGGAACCGAAAGCGCGAGGGGAGCGCTCGCCACGGCCTACCTCGACCACGCGCCTGCTGCAAGACGCAGCAGGTCGTCCAGGCGCGCCGGCAAGTACAGGCCGAGCAAGACCACGAGCGCCCCCCCGACGATGAGCATTGCGCGGCAGCTCAGAGGAAGCGGGGGTGCGGCTGCGGTCGAGTGTCCAGTCTCCTCGCCCCTCGGGTCCGGTGCCGCTCCGAACACCATGCGGTTGATGTGCAGCAGGATGCCGAAGAACGCGACCGCGATGAATGCCGCGAGGAGTCCGGCGATGACGTACTGCCCCTCCGCGAAACCCGCCTTGAGGATCGAGAACTCGCTCAAGAAGACGGCGAGCGGCGGTGCGCCACCGATCGCAAGGCCTCCGAGCAGCAACGTCGCCGCCGCCGTGGGAGCGCGGCGGATGAGGCCCCGGACGGAGGCGATCTCCCGCGTCGTCACGCTGAGCAGCGCAGCGCCCGCGGCGAAGAAGCAGAAGGACTTGGTCACCGTATGGCAGAGAATCTGATAGAGCGCGCCATAGTGTGCGGCGGCACTCCCGAGACTTGCCGCGACGAGAATGATGCCCATGTGCTCGACGGTCGAGAACGCGAAGAGGCGCTTGTAGTCCCGCACCTGAAGCAGCAGGAACGCCGCAACCCCCACCGACACCAGCCCGACGACCGGCATCCAGTGGATGAGCGTGCTGGCGGGGCTTGCGCGAACCACCGGCAGCAGCCGAAGGATCACGTACAAGACACTCGTCGTCTCGATACCGGAGAGGACCGCGCACACGGGCGAGGGGGCCTGGCTGTGCGCATCGGGCAGCCAGGTGTGAAGCGGTGCAAGACCCACTTTGGTGCCGAAGCCGACGAGGATGAGCAGGAACGCGGTGGCGATGAGCGGCGCAGGCATGTGGGGCGCGATGGCGAGCAGTCCCGCCCATGTATAGGTTCCGCCGCCAGCGGCTTCGAGAGCCGAGAAGAGCATCAGCAGGCCGAGCAGCGCGATGCCGGCGCCCATCAGCGACAGGGTCACGTACTTCCAGGCCGCCTCGAGCGCCTCCCGGGTGTCTTCGAAGCTGACCAGCAGTGCCGACGACAGCGTCGTGAGCTCGACGAAAATCCAAACCAGCGTCGGCTCGACCACGAGCGGGATCGCGAGCATCGCGAACACGAACACGTTGTAGTTTGCGTAGTAAAGGCGAAGCCGCCCGGGGTGTTGGGCGCAGGTGTGCTCCATGTAGCCCCACGAATAGATCGCCGCGGCCGCGCTGACAAATGCGACGAGACCGGTAATGAGCGCGGAGAGCGCATCGGCCGAGAGGAATCCCGGAATCGCGATGACCGGGGACGCTGTGGCGCCGGTCCCCTCGACCCCTCCTGCCGCGACGCGCATCGCGACGATCGAGGCGAGGATCAGCGTCGTCACCGAGCTCAAGACCGTCACGGTCTGAGCGGCGCGCCGCACCGGTATGGCGGCACTCAAGCCCGCGGCGACGAGCGGAACGACGAGCAGCGCGAGGAGGATCATGCGGTCTCTTCCTCTCGCGGAGAGGCGGCTTCCCGAAGTGTCGCCAGCTCCCCGACCCGCGTCGAGCCGATGCGGTGCTGGATGGTGCGGACCAGCACCCCGCTCACGAAGACCAGGACGAGGCCGTCCGAGGCGATGGCGAGCTCGACGATGAGCGGCAGCTCGCGGGAGAGCGCGATGCCGGCGAAGAACGCGCCATTCTCCATCGCGAGGATGCCGATGAGCATGGGCACCGCCTCGCGCCTCACGGCGAGCGTATAGGCGCCGAGCAGCAAGCCCGCAAGGCCGATGGGCACATTAGCGCTGCGAAAGGGCGGCGCCACGGCGCCGAGAATCGGAACGGCGAGGAAGTACGCGAGTATGGCGAGCAGCAGCGCGATCGTGAGGGAGGTCGGGATGTTGAGCACCTGGTCGATCTCGCGCCGCGTATAGACCTCGGAGGAGAGCGTCCGGCGCAGGATCCACGGAACGACGATCGGTTTGGAGATGAGATTGACGACGCCGACCTCGGCGAGGTGCCAGGAGCCGTATTCGCCCGCAAGAAGGAACGCCGAAGCGGCGAGGAGCAGGGATTGATAGATGAAGAGCAGCAAGCACCCGCGGGTCTGTCTCGTCGCCACCATCGCGAAGGCGCTCAGGAGAAACAAGCCGCCCGCGAGGGCGTTGAGAGAGGCGAGGATCGAGGCGGCCGAGGAAGCGCTCATCATCGTGGGCTTCGCGTGCTCAAGAGATGAAAACCCGGGAGATCATGGCGGCGACGCACGTGATGAATGCGGCGCCCAGAAACTCGGTGATGCGAAAGAGCCTGAGCTTCGCGAGCGAGGACTCGATGACCACCAGCACCAGGATGAGGATGAGTATCTTGAGCGCAACGAGCGGAATCGCGAGGAGGGTATCGCGCAAGCGCTGCACGGTCGCGAGGCCCCAGGGCGTGACGAGCACGTTGAGGAACACGCACATGAGCACCATGAGCTTCATGTGTCCGCCCCACTTCACGAGGGCGGCTCCGCGGCCCGAGTACTCGAGCGCCTTCGACTCCTCGATCATCGCCAGCTCGAAATGTCCCGTCGGACTATCGACCGGAATGCGGCCTGCGTCGGCGAGGATGAGCATGAGGAAGGCCGCGACGAGCAGGATGTGCGGCGGGGCGAGGAAACTCGCAGGCGAGAGCACCCACTGCTGCTGCACGACATAGGGAATGGTCGAGCCCGCCACGAACGACACCGTGAAGAACACGATGACGAACACCGGCTCGGCGAGAAAGCCGACCATTCGCGTGCGGCTCGCGCCCATGGGACCGTACGGGTTGCCCGGATCGACGGCCGCGAGGGCGGCGAAGAAGCCGCCCAGCGCAAGGATGAATCCGACGCCCACCATGTCGGCCATGAAGGCGAGAAAGAGCGGATACGCCGTCAGCACCGGAATGAGGAGCGTGACGAAGAGCGGCGCGATGAAGACGACATAAGGCGCTGCGCGAAAGATCCACGAGCTATCCTCGGAGACCACCTCGTCCTTGTGGAACAGCTTCCAAAGATCGCGGTAGGGCTGCAGTACGCTCGGACCGCGCTTGGCCTGGACGATCTCCTTCAGCCGGTTGAGCACACCGCCGATGAGCGGCGAGAGCACGAGGACCGTCAGGACCTGCAGTACATTGGCGAGGATACGGTGCAGCATGACTGCACACCCTAGTCCGGCAGGGCGGCTCGGCCCGAGAGCCGGCCGCATCGGGAAGTGATCCGCGAAGAAAACGCCATTTCCGCCTCCCAGAAGAGAGCACGGTAGGCGTCATTAGCCGCTCCGGCGGTTCAAGGAGGAAGCCATCTCCTCGGTTCGCAGCCTTAGGGTAGTCAATGCCGCCGGTTGACACAAGCTCTCGTGCGAGGGCTCTCGGGCGGGAGCTCTCGGGCGGCGGGAACACGGCCGTTCCCTCGAGCCGACAGCTGCGCGGGCTTCAGCCGACAGCTGCACGGGCTTCAGCGCAGTGTGAGCGCCAGAATGACGATGAGCAGGGTGCCGATCAACGTCAGATAGAAATTGAGGTCGCCCGACTGCAGCGCGCGCAACCACCCTGCGAGCCGCCAGACGGCATGGCGGATCGGGGTGAAGAGCCTCGGCCCGAAGACATCGGCGATCTCGTGCTCGACCTGGAGCCGATGGATGAAGTACGCCACCGCGCGGTGCTCGCGCGCGGTGTCGAGGGTCGGTCGATAGATGAAGCTGTAGAAGGTGCGCATTGCGTTGGCGAAGGTCAGGCTCGTCGTCGCCGCGTGCTGGGGCTTCTCAGGCATGCCGCCATACCAGATGGGCGCACGCCGTACGGCATGCCGGCGCGCATTGAGCAGGAGCAGCAGCGGGAGAATCGCAAGGAGCGGCATCACGATCACGAGCATCGAGGGCGAGATGAACGCGAAGGTGTCGGTGAGCGGAACGAGAATCCAGCCGCTCGCGAGGGTATGCGCTATCGGAGCGCCGAACTTGAGCACGTCCGCACTGTCGAGCGCGCGCAGGCAGACCGGCAAGGCGACGGCGGACCCGAGGACGGCAAGGCCGAG
>JASHTA010000488.1 GCA_030040795.1 Gammaproteobacteria bacterium
GGACGCTCGCGGAGCATCTCCTCGAAAGCCTGCACGGAGTCCTTGACGCGGCCCGCGCGCTCGAGGAGCGTGGCGCGCTCGTATTCGAGCCTCGGGTGCTCCGGAAACTGCTGCAACGCCGCCATGGTGAATGCGAGCGCGTCCGATACGTCGCCGTGGTCCGCGAACAGATCCGACTTGGCAAGCGCGACGTCCACCGCATTCTCGGGATGCTCGCTCTCGTAGCTATCGAATACGCCGAGTGCCTGGCTGCGCTTGCCCTGATCGAGCAGAATGCCGGCCGTCCGCGTGTCCGCCGTAAGCGCGAGCGGCGTCTCGCTCAGCTGCCGGTAGTCGGTGAGCGCGGTGTCCTGATCTCCCGATCGCGCCGCGATGTCGCCCAAATAAAGGAGCGCGGACTCCCCCGCCTCGCCCCGATCGATGAGGTCGGTGAAGCGGCGCCGCGCATCCGTGATGTCGCCGCTCTGAAGAGCAAGCAACGCCAGCCGCGCATCGATCTCCTGCGGCGACACGCCCGTTCCCCGCAGCCGCTCGAGCTCCTGCCGCGCCTCATCCAGCCGGTCCAGCCCGGTCAGCACGTCGGCGAGCGCGAATGCGCTGCCGTTCGGATCGTCCTTCATGGCTTCCTTGGCGGTGGCGATCGCGCCGTTCGCATCCCCCTGCAAGACGAGGACGCGCGCGAGCAGCTGCAGCGCGCTGCCCGAATGCGGATTGCGCGCGAGCACTTCCTGCGCGCGCTGCTGCGCCAGCTTGAAGTCGTGGGCATCGAGCGCAAGCGCACCGAACGCCGTGAGAACCGCGGAGGAGGACTGCGCATCGACGGTCTTGCCGAGCGCCTCGAGCGTGGCGTTCGCGCCGATGTCCGGATCGTCGCTCAGCAGCTGCATCAGCGACAGCTCATCTCGCTCGACCTTGGGACCCGAGCCGTGAACGATCGGCGCCAAGGCATCACGCGCCTGCGGCAGATGGTAGAGCGTGAGTGCCACGGTGCCGTAAATGAGCGACGCCTGCTGATCGTTCGGCGCGAGCGCATGCCAGCGCTCGGCGGCCTGCCACGCCGCCGGCATGTCCTGGCAGGTGATGGCGACCTGGCTCGCGCGACGCGCCAGCTCCGCCGAGCCGTGGTTCGCCGCCGCCGCGTAGTCCTGGGCCGCGGTGCGGCAGTCGCCCTTCTCCAGTGCCACCTCCGCCATCACGGTGAGCGCATTCGCATCCTGGGCGGGTTGCGGGTGAGCGGCAGGCCGGGCAGGTGTCGTGGAACAGCCTGCCGAGAGTCCGGCGAGGACAGCGGCGGCGCATACGGCCGCGATGCGTGAGGGAGCGGTCATGAGAGCACTATAGCCTCTTTCGCGGCACGGCATGATCCCGGAGAATGCCGCGCCCGCATGAAGGAATCCATTCGCCAGCGCCTGGACCGGATCACCGACCGCTTCGAGGAGATCGGGCGCCTGCTCGCCGCCCCGGAGACGGCCGGCCGCTCGCAGCAGTTCCGCGACCTCTCGAAGGAATACGCGCGCCTGCAACCGCTCGCGGAGCGCTACCGGGACCTGCGTCATCTCGAGGGGGAGCTCGCGGCGGCGCAGGAGCTGCGCTCCGACGACGACGCCTCGATGCGCCAGCTCGGCGAGGAGGAGCTCGCGCGCGTCAAGGGGACGCTCGCCGCCGCGGAGGATGAGCTCAAGCAGATGCTCGTTCCCCGGGACCCGCGCGACGACAAAAGTGTCTTTCTCGAGATCCGCGCCGGAACGGGTGGGGATGAGGCGGCGATCTTCGCGGGCGATCTGCTGCGCATGTACGCGCGATATGCCGAGTCGGAGGGCTTCACGGTGGAGACCCTCACCGAGAGCCCCGGCGAGCACGGCGGTTACAAGGAGATCATCACCCGGGTGGCCGGAGCGGGCGCGTTCGCGCGCTTCAAGTTCGAGTCCGGCACACATCGCGTGCAGCGCGTGCCCGCAACGGAGGCCCAGGGCCGCATTCACACCTCCGCGTGTACGGTGGCCATTCTCCCCGAGCTCGACGAGATCGACGAGATCGAGCTCAACCCCGCCGAGCTGCGAGTGGATACGTTCAGGGCGTCCGGCGCCGGCGGACAGCACGTGAACAAGACCGACTCGGCCGTGCGCATCACCCATCTGCCGACGGGCATCGTCGTTGAATGCCAGGATGAGCGCTCGCAGCACAAGAATCGCTCTCGCGCCATGGCCCTACTCAAGGCCCGGCTGAAAGCCGCCGAAGAGGATCGCCAGCAAAGCGAGCAGGCGGCGTCGCGGCGGCTGCAAGTCGGAAGCGGAGATCGCTCCGAGCGGATTCGCACCTACAACTTCCCTCAGGGCAGGGTGACCGACCATCGCATCGACCTCACGCTCTATAAGCTCGGCGACATCATGGATGGCAAGCTCGGGGAGCTGATCGGCGCCCTGCAGCGCGAATACCAGGCCGAGCAGCTTGCCGCCGAGGGGCTCGCTTCGTGAGCGCGAGCGTTCGCGAGCGAGAGCGGATACTGCGCCGCACAATCCTCTCCCTCCTGCGCCATCGGCGCGCTCGGGAAGGCCGGGATTTGACTTAATCATGATCGTACTGGCCGGCACCATGACCCAGCGGGTGGCGGCAAGCCCCGCAGATCCGAAGAAGCTTGCGTGGCTTCGCTCTTCTGCTATGTTGCGCGACCAGGCGGCCCGACCGCCCAGAACGGTTGATCCGGGGGAATTTCAAGTCGCACGCGTACGCGCCCGAGCCGGGCCGTGCCGGGGGGTTGATTTGCTGCCCGAGAGCACCGTGGTGCAACGCCATGCTCATCCAGACCGACTGGATGAGGCTCGAGCCAACCTGACCGGCCTTCCCTCCGGCGATCGCGTGCGGTCCCAGCAACGTACTGACTCTGGAGCCCGTGATGCGAACACAAGAGGCGACGCGCCGAGGTACGGCGCCGGCCGGAGAGAGCGAGACGGTGGAGCACGGCAGACTCGACATGCGCGAGCTGCTGCGTGCCCTGCAGGCCGTGCGCGACGGCGACTTCTCCGTCCGCCTCCCGAGTGACGAGGTCGGCCTCGCCGGCAAGATCGCCGACACCTTCAACGAGATCGTCTCCTCGAGCCAGCTGCTCGCCCAGGAGCTGAAGCGCGTCGGACAGGTCGTGGGCAAGGAGGGCAAGACACAGCACCGCGTGTCGAGCAGCCGCCACGGCGGGGCGTGGCGCGACATGGACAACTCCGTCAACACGCTCATCCAGGATCTGCTCTGGCCCACCGCACAGGTGACGAGCGCGATCACCGCATTCGCGAAGGGCGATCTGTCTCAGGCCATGCCGCTCGAGGTGGACGGCCGGCCGCTCGAGGGCGAGTTCCTCCGCTCGGCGACCGTCGTCAACGCCATGATCGCGCAGATGAGCGCGTTCACCTCCGAGGTGACGCGCGTCGCGCGCGAGGTCGGCACCGAGGGCAAGCTCGGCGGACAAGCTGCGGTGCCGGAGCTCGCCGGCACGTGGAAGGACCTCACCGATAACGTCAATTACATGGCGAACAACCTGACCGGCCAGGTGCGCAATATCTCGGAGGTCACGATCGCCGTCGCAAGCGGCGACCTCTCGCGCAAGATCACGGTCGACGTGCGTGGCGAGATTCTGCAGCTGAAGGAGGCCATCAACACGATGGTCGATCAGCTGCGCTCGTTCGCATCGGAGGTCACGCGCGTCGCGCGCGAAGTCGGCACCGAGGGCAAGTTGGGCGGCCAAGCCGTCGTCCCGGGCGTCGCCGGTACCTGGAAGGACCTGACCGATTCCGTCAACGCGATGGCGACGAACCTCACCGGCCAGGTGCGCAACATCGCCGAGGTGACGACGGCCGTCGCCCGCGGCGACCTTTCCCGCAAAATCACGGTGGACGTAAAAGGTGAGATCCTCGAGCTGAAGAACACCATCAACACCATGGTCGATCAGCTGAACGGATTTGCCGCCGAGGTGACGCGCGTCGCGCGCGAAGTCGGCACCG
>JASHTA010000489.1 GCA_030040795.1 Gammaproteobacteria bacterium
CTCGTGGCGCTGGCGGCAACTGCAATGACCCCTGCGCGGAGCGAAATAGAGGCCTCGAGGCCGCTGCGGACTACCCTGAGGATTGACCGCGACACTCTCGTGATCCCGGGTGGCGGAGAGTCAATCGCCCTGGTGATCCGAAGATCGCTCGGCCAACTGCATCGCCTCCTCGATGATCCGCGGCGGAAACCCGACGCGCTCGAGCAGCCGGATGGCATTGCGCTCTTTACTTGCGCCGACTCGCAGTTTGTAGTCGAAGAAGCCATCGACGTCCGGGTCTTCGCGAAAGTGAAGCCGCTCGAATCGCTCGGACAGGAGCTCCTGAAGCTCCACGTCGTGCGTCGTCGCGAGCACCTGCGCGTGCCGGCTGAGGTCGTCAAGGACCGCTTTGCCGGCGGCGATGCGCTCGGCCGTATTGGTGCCGCTGAAAATTTCATCGATGATGAAAACCCGGCAATCACCCCGCTCAGCCAAGCGCACGAACTCGAGGATGGATTGGATCTCATCGAGGTAGCGGCTCTTGCCATCCTCGATTCCCTGTTCACCGCGGATCGCGGCCATGACGGCCGAGCGGCGGATCGTCGCGCTCGTAGCCAGACAGAATCCCAGCGTTTGAGCGAAGACGATGTTGAGCCCGACCACCTTCATGAACGCCGTCTTGCCGGTCATGTTCGAACCGCTGATCAGTGCCGAGCGGCCCTCCAACACCACGGAATTGGGCACCGGTGCGCTCATCAACGGGTGGTAGGCATCCTGTAAGGAGATTTCGTGGGAGGTCGTGAGCACCGGCGCACAGTGGATCGGGAAGCGATGCAGGAAATTGGCAGCGGCGATGGCCGCATCGAGCGTGCCGATCAACTCGAAGATCCGGAGCCACTCGTGCCGATTCCGAGTGAAGCCCTCCACGCAGCGCGCATACGCGATCCACTTGACGAGGAAGCATACGTTTATCGCGAACAAGAAGGCATGCTCGATGGAATCGACCATCAGCTGCTGCGGCGCCAGCGCGGCCAGCCAGCGGGTTTGCGCGCTCAGCTGGCGGCGTTGGGGACGAATCTCGGCAAGCTGGGCGGCTGCGGACAGCCGCCCGGTGAACCTGTGCGCGGACAACTTCTCTGCCACGCGCAGTAGCGGGCGGCAATCGAGCAGCGCGGAGATGTCCGTATCCAGCTTCGGGGACGCAACGAAGATCGCGAGCGCATTGATGGCGAGCATGCCGGCCCATAGCCACCAGAGCCCAAGCACAGAAGGCAGGGCGATGGCCGCGACGAGTACTGCGAAGGAGAGGCCACCCCATGCCGCAATCAAACGCGGATGCTTGAGTTTGGCGGGTGGGCGCGTGATCAGCGCGTCCACCATGTAGGCAGTCGAGTTCGCCTCCAGGGCCGCGAGAATCAGCTGCAGCTCCTCTCGCAGCGCGGCGTCCTGCCGCAGCTCCCGACATTCCCGGAAGCGACGTGCCAGAGCGCTTGCATCCTCCTCATACGTGCGCAGTTGCCGATAGAGGCATTGCCCGCCGATCGGCGTCACGGTGGTATTCAGCAGCGCGAAGATCCGTGGGAGCTCCAGGTCCGCCCAGGTCCTATCGTCCACAGAGCGCGAGCTGGCCCGCTTCCGAGCGACATCGAAGAATCGGTTCGGCAGTGTGCCGGTACCTTCACCCGGCAGACCCCAGGCGGCTCGTAGCTTCATCCGGCGCGCTGAGAGGACCGGCGTAAGCAAACGCCGCAAGGCGGATACAAGGGTGGACACGAATCATGGACCCAGGGAGATGGGCCCATCTTTGACCTGGAAGAGTGCCCCGGTGACGATCCCGTCCGACCGAAGAACGATACGAAACCGCGACTCGCCGTGTTCGTGTTGGACATCGAAAACATCCCACCCAGCGCCACCGACTCCCTGAAACCTGATCGACTGAATGGCTCCCAGGCGAGCGGCTGTCGCACGCAGCGTGGGCAACTGCCAGCGCGTGGCGTATGCGAGCGCGGGGTGCATGTCTTCGTAGTGCGGCTGGCCGCTCAGAAAGCTGTCCACGAGGCGTCGTACGGCCGTTTCGCTTCCCGGCAGGGCCTTTTGTTCCTTTATGCGCGCTGCAAGCCGGGATCGCACCTGTTCCGCAGCAGCCTCATCAACCCGCTCCGCCGGCATGTCACCCCCCTTCATGCGCAAGCGCAAGCCGGAGACACTTCCGTTCGGAGCGCGATCGAAAGTGACGGGAAGCTCAGGCCCGATGGTTTCGAAGTCACACTCGCTGGTGGGACGCAGTTCCAGAGCAAGGCGGCTGGGCAGCTCGATCTGCAGTCGTCGGCCATCGTATCGTATGGTGATGATGTTCCAGTCGCCGGCTTGGTAGAGCCCGGCGTATTGCTCGAGGAGTTTCGCATCGAGCTCGCCACTGGCCTCAGCCGTTGGCGCTGCAGGTTCTGGGGGTTGGGTCATCTCAAGGCTCCGGATGAGGGTACAGAGGTCGTCCACCGTCAGGGATCGATCGCGGCGGAGCCGCTCGAGCGCAGCCTCAACAATGCGTAGTCCGCGCTCCGCATCGGCTTTTCTGCTCTTCCACGAATCAAGCTGCTCCGCCAGTAGATCGGAAATGGCCGGCTGCGGACCTCCGGCACCGAGAAGAGTCGCGATCTGAGCCAGGCTCAGTCCTGCCGCCTTGAGGAGAGTGACGCGGTTGAGGCTGATGAGCTCCGCAGCGCCGTACTGTCGCCAGCCTCCGGGGCTTCGCTGCGGCGTAACCAGGCCGTGCTCCTCGTAGAGCCGCAGCGCGCGGGGGGTGAGGCCGGTGCGCGCCGCGCATTCGGCAGCGCTCAGCAGCAGTAAATCATCGGGACTGACCATACCCCTCCGACGCGCGCGGTTGTGCCCCGGCAACCCACTCTAGGGTATGACGCAGGGGCAAGTGCAAGGCCGACCAATAGGGTGACTACATCCCGATGCACACGGGCAAGCCGGTCCGTCAAATCAATCGCGCATCCGCCTCCGCCACGCTTCCCGATCCCGTCTCCACGATGCGCGCGAGCGAGAGCGCATTCGGCAACATCTGCTCGGCATAGAACCGTGCCGTCTGCAGTTTCGCCGCGTAGAGCGCGCCGGAGGAGGAGGCGCCGGCACGAGTGAGCTTGCCCGCTGCGATCTCCGCGGCCTTCGCCATGAGCCAGCCGCCGAGGACGAACCCGCAGAGCTTCAGATAAGGGACGGCAACCGCCGCCGCGCGTGCCGGATCTGAATCCAGCCTGTGCAGCAGCGCCCGTGTGGCTTCCCGCAGCGTTCCCACAGCCTCGAGCGCCGCGGCGCGAGCTCTCGAAGCAGAGGCATTCGTGGACTTCAGGCTTCCGAGCTCGGCTTGCACTTCGTCGAGGAGCGCCGTCATCGCCGCGCCCTTGTCGCGGCCGATCTTCCGACCGATGAGGTCGTTCGCCTGGATCCCGGTCGTGCCCTCGTAGATCGCCGTGATACGCGCATCGCGCAGGAACTGCGCTGCGCCGGTCTCCTCGATGTACCCCATGCCGCCGTGCACCTGAATCCCCGTCGACGCGATCTCGATGCCAAGCTCCGTGCACCACGCTTTCACGACCGGGATCAGCAGGTCGGCGCGGGCCTGCGCGGCGGTGCGCACCGCTTCGTCGCGATGATGCCCGGCAATATCGAGCCGGGAGGCTGCATAGAGTGTGATCGCGCGCATCGCCTCGAGGCTCGACTTCATCGAGAGCAACATGCGCATCACGTCCGGGTGATGAATGATCGTGGCGGTACCGGAGCCCGCCGCTCCCGAGGCCGCCGCTCCCGACCCGCCCAGACCCGGGCTGGCTGCGCCCAGCTGCGCTTCGCCCGGCTGCGCTTCGCCCGGCTGCGCCGCGGGCGGCTTGCCCTGCACGCGGCTGCGCGCCCACTCTGCCGCCTGCTGAAACGCGCACTCCGCCAAGGAGCAACCCTGCAGGCCGACTCCGAGGCGCGCCGTGTTCATCATGATGAACATGTACTCGAGGCCGCGGTTGGCCTCGCCGACGAGATAGCCGACCGCGCCTTGCTGCTCGCCGAACGCCATCACGCACGTCGGGCTCGCGTGGATACCGAGCTTGTGCTCGATCGAAACGCAGCGCACGTCGTTGCGCTCGCCGAGGCTTCCGTCGGGCTTGACGAGCGCCTTTGGCACGATGAAGAGCGAGATGCCGCGCGTGCCGGGCGGGGCGCCGTCGATGCGGGCGAGCACCATGTGAATGATGTTGTCCGTGTAGTCGTGCTCGCCCCAGGTGATGAAGATCTTCTGGCCGAAGATCCGGTAATGGTCTCCCTCGGGCACTGCCCGCGTGCGAATGAGCCCCAGGTCCGAGCCGGCCTGCGGCTCGGTCAGCACCATCGTGCCCGTCCACTCGCCGCTCACCATCTTCGGCAGGTACAGCTCCCGCTGCGCCGGAGATCCCGTGAGCGCGAGCGCATGCGCCGCGCCGTGCGTGAGCATCGGGCACAGCTCGAAGGAGAGGTTCGCCGAGGCCCAGATCTCCTGGACCGCGGTCGCGAGCATCTGCGGCACGGCCTCCCCGCCGTACTCCGGACTTGCGCCGAGCTGCGGCCAGCCCCCCTCGACGAACTGGCGATACGCCTCCTTGAATCCCTTCGGCGCCGTCACGCCCGCCTCGGACCAGTGCGCTCCCTCCCGATCGCCACTCTTGTTGAGCGGCGCCAGAACGGATTCCGCAAAGCGCGCCGCCTCCGAGAGAACGGTGCTCGCGAGGTCCGGCGAGTAGTCCGGGAATCCTTCGCAGCCCGCGAGCGCCTCCGCGCCGATCAGCTCGTGGAGGACGAATCCGATGTCTTCGAGGGGGGCCCGATACATGAGGTCGTTCCGGATCGCCGCAGGCTCACGCCCGCCCGTGGGCCGGGACGGCGAGCGCCGGGACGATGTTTGCCGCGATGAAATCCACGAAATGCTGCACACGGGGATCCGCGCCCAGGATTTCCGGATACACCGCGCGCAGGGCGGCCGCGGGCGGGAGGCTCCAGTCCGGCAGGACGAGTTTGAGCTTCCCGGTCGCAATGCCCTGCCGACAGAGAAACTCGGGCAGCAGTCCAATCCCGAGACCGGCCGCGGTCGCGGCGTGCAGAACCGCCGGATCGTTGACCGTCAGCTTCGGCGAGAGACGCACCTCGGCGCGCTGCGCGCCCCGCGAGAGCAGCAGGCGAACGTCGGAGCTGTCCCCCTCGGGCGTCAGCAGATCGTGGCGGGCCAGGTCCTCGGGCCGCTGCGGTGTGCTCCGCTCCTGAAGATAGGCCGGCGTCGCGCACAGAACGGCGGGCGGAGCGCCGAGCGTGCGCTCGGCGACCCCCGGCAGATCGGGAACGCGGGTACAAAGGGACACGTCGCAGCCGTCGAGGTCGGTCGCTTGCAGAACCACCTCGAGCGGCACCTGGGGGAAGCTCTCGAGAAAACGCGGGACGAGGGGTGTCAACAGCACACGTCCGTAAGTCGGATCGGCGGCCACGCGCAGCGGCCGCGCAGGCGGTGAGCGCAGGCGTGCGATCTGCGATTGTGCCGTCTCGGTCTCCTCGACCAGCCGCTTGGCATGCGGGTACACGATGCGGCCTGCCGCGGTGAGCGAGAGCCTGCGTGTCGTGCGCTCGAGCACGCGCACTCCGAGCGTCCGCTCCAGATCCGCAACCGCGCGGCTGACTGCGGCCTTCGGCACGCCGAGCGCTCGCGCGGCGGCGGAAAAGCCGTTGAGATCGACGACTTTGGCCAGGACGGCCAGCTGAGCAGGCAACCAGATTAGGTTCATGCGGTGCCCAATCATCCTCCGCGACGAGCCTATTGTTTCATCATTGGTCTACAGATGCCACCGCCGGGCCCCTGCGATAGCATCCGCATCCCCTCAACCTGCAGAGAGAGCCGACCGTGAAGATTTCGATGTATGCGATGTCGATCGAGGCATTCACCCCGACGCTCCGCGCCCTGGCCAAGATTCTCGACAAGGCGGCCCAGCACGCGAGCGCCAAGAAGTTCGATCCCGCCGTGCTGGTCAATGCGCGCCTCGCGCCCGACATGTATCCCCTCTCGAAGCAGGTACAGATCGCGTGCGACTTCGCCAAGAACACCGTGGGGCGGCTCATCGGCCAGGATCCGCCGCGCTTCGAGGACAACGAGCAGACGCTGCCGGAGCTCAAGGCGCGCGTCGCGAAGACGCTCGACTATCTGCAGAGCGTGCGCGCCAGCGCGTTCGAGGGCTCGGAGGACCGCGACGTGAAGCTTCCGATACCCAACGGCGGCTCGCTCGACTTCAAGGGCCTGCCGTACTTGAAGGACTGGGCGCTGCCCAACTTCTACTTCCACGTGGTCACCGCGTACGACATCCTGCGCCACAACGGCATCGAAGTAGGCAAGCGCGATTACCTGGGGATGGAGTGACCGCCCATACCTGGGGATGGAGTGACCGCCCATACCTGGGGATGGAGTGACCGCCCATACCTGGGGATGGAGTGACCGCCCAGCACCCTGAAGGTGCATGACATAATCCGGGCGCTTTGCGTGATCAGCGCGGAGCGCCTTCCGCACTGAGCGCGGAGTGCCTGCACAGTCGGCGCTGAGCGCCCGTGCGGTCGGCGCCGGGCGTCTGCGCGGCCCCAGAACGCGAGCGAGGTCACGGCGAGGAGGAGACCGTCCTGTCACGCTAGATCGCGCTTCGGGGGCCGAATTGTCCACGCCAAACCTCAAACCGGAGGCGCCGGCCATCGAGCCGGCCTCTCCCTCCACGATGCCGGAATCGCTGGGATGGCAGCTGCGCGCGGCGCTGCCTCCCATGCGCCTCCATTCCGTTTCGCTGTTCGACCTGAAGGGCGATGCCCTGTGGCTCTCCGAGGGCGCTTTGGGCCCCGACGAGCAGGGCTTCGTGGTCGAGGCGCTGGATGAGCTGAAAGGCAACCCGTCGAGGACGCATCGCGAGAGCGACTTTCAAGACGGTCGCGGAGCGGTATTCCTCGCCATTCGTGCGTCGCGCGCCGAGCTGGTCGGCCTCGTCATGATCCTGGTGGACGGAAAGGCCCTGAACGCGGGCGGCCTCGCGGCGCGAGTCTTGACGCCGCCGGTGCAGGCCATCCTGCAACGGCTCGCCATATGGCTGCACCCCACGGCCAGAGCGACGGCAAACGGCTCCGCGCCCGTCGAGCCCGTCGAGCGCGCCGAGACCGTTGCATCCGCTCCGGCCCCTGCGGCTGTCGCGCCTGCTGCGCCAACCGGGGCAGCTGCGCCGAGGTCGAAGCGGACCGACGCCACCGGCACGATCAGCATGGAGATGCTCGCGCCGCAGGAAGTCGACCAGATTCTGACATTCGAGCTCGCGCAGGTGACATTGCCCGCGAGCGCCGCTCCGCCGATGTCCCCCGCGTCCCCGGCGGCGTCTGTACCGTCCGCGCCCGTTGAGCCGCCCAAAGCGACGCTCCTCGAGATCGCTCCCGACGCCCCTTCCGAGGCGCCTCGAGTAACGGCAACCGAGTCTCCCGCGCCGGCCCTCGGGTTCGATCTGCGAGTGCACGAGCTCGTCAAATTGCGGCCGGGCGGCCGGATGCGCCGCTTTCAAATAGTGCCCCGGCCGCTGAACTCGGGCGCGCCGACCGGCATGACGCTCGGCGGCACGACGCTCGCCGGCGCGCCGCACACGTCGGCCGACGCCGCCGAGGCGCTCGTGGCGACGCTGAGAGAGCTCGTGACCTGGCTCGGCACGAACTCGCAGCTCACGGACCGCGTGCCGCTCGCCTTTGCCCTCACCGTGCGCCGCTCGGCGATGGCGGCCGAGCATCTGCCCGACCTGGTAGCCGACTGCCTGCAAAATGCCGCCGTCGGCACGGACGGCATCGGCTTCGAGATCAAAGAGAGCCTCTATGTGCGCCACCGTGCGCAAACGGAGCGCTTCGTCCGGACCGTGGAACAGCTCGGCGGCTTCCTGGTCATCGACGACTTCTCGTTCGATTCCGGCGCGCTCGAGCTTCTGCGATCCAAGGCGCTGCGCCTGGTGAAGGTGGACCCGCAGCTCGTCGCGGCGGCGCTGCGCGACAAGCTCGCGCAGGCGCGCATCGTCGCCATCTCGCAAGCGGCGCGGGTGCTCGGCGTTCATTGTGCCGCCAAGCGCGTCGATGGGGAGACCACCCGCCGCTGGCTCACTGCCGCCGGCTTCGACTTCGCGGAAGGGCCTCTCTCCGAGGGATCCCTCACTCTTGCATCGCTCGCCGCCGAGCTAGCCGATTCGAAATAGCCGGCGCTAAGCTGGCGGAATGACGCCCTCGTCCCGCGTGATAGACGTTGCCGTGCTCGGAGCCGGCGCTGCGGGTTTGAACGCCGCTCGAATCCTCGCCGAATCCGGCTGCTCCGTGCTGATCCTCGAGGCTCGCGATCGCATCGGCGGACGCATCCTCACCGTTGACGACCCGACTCTCCCGGTCCCCATCGAGCTCGGTGCCGAGTTCATCCATGGCAGCGCGCCTGCGACTTTCGAGCTGCTGCGCCGGTTGGGCATGAGCGCCGTCGACAGCACCGGGAATCACGTGACCGTGCGCGACGGCCGCACGAGCCCGCGCGACGAGGCGTTCGGTGACGTGCACAGGCTGATGCAGCAAGTCGAGTCGCTGCGCGAGGAGGATCTCTCCGTCGAGGAGTTCCTCTCCCGCTACCAGAGCGATCCCTCTCTCGAGACCGCCTGCGCCTACGCGCGCAGGATGGTCGAGGGGTTCGACGCCGCCTGTCCGCAACGAGCCAGCGTCCGAGCCATCGCGCGAGAGTGGAGCGGCATGGGCGGGGGTCAGTTCCGGCCGGCAAACGGCTACGGCGCGCTCGTGGCGCAGCTCGCGCGTGTGCTCGACGGCGCCGGTGCCCAGATCCGCTTACAGACCGTCGTGAGCTCGGTCGACTGGGCCGGTGCCGAAGTGAGAATCGCCACATCCTCTCCTGAGGGCGCCGTCCAAGCAGTCGCCCCGCTCCAAGCCACGGCCCGGCGCGCGCTCGTCACTTTCCCTGTGAGCGTGCTGCAGCGGCCACCCGGCGCGCCCGGCGCCGTCCGCTTCGCGCCGCCGCTCGATGAGAAGGCAAAGGCTCTGCAAGGACTCGCGCTCGGCGCGGTGTTGAAGGTGGTCTTGCGCTTCCGCCACGCGTTCTGGGATGAGGTGCAAAGCCGGCGCTTCGCGAATGCGGGATTCCTGCATTCGCCGCAAGCCGCGTTCCCCACACTCTGGACCGCGCTGCCGGCCCGAGCGCCGCTGTTGACGGCGTGGATGGGCGGTCCGCGCGCTCAGCGCCTCGCGGGCGCGAGCCGCTCGCAAATCGTCGAGAAGGCCCTCGAGTCCGTCGAGAGCCTCTTCGGCACCGAGGCGGGCGTACGCGACGAGCTGAAGGCCTCGTACGTCCACGATTGGCAGCAGGACCCGTTCGCGCGCGGTGCGTACGACTACATCACGGTGGGCGGCTGCAACGCGCCCGAGGCGCTCGCCCAGCCGCTGCGGCATCGGCTGTTCTTCGCAGGAGAGGCGACGAGCGCATCCGACGTGGGCACCGTCGAGGCGGCGCTGCAGAGCGGGCGGCGCGCAGCCGGTGAGATCCTCGAGAGCTTGCGTGCGAATGCTTAGGCCGAATTCGAGATCGAGCGGCACGGCACGACCGAGCGCGAGCGCACACAATGCGAAGCAGTTCGCACTTTGGATCCACTACCCAGATCTGTGAGCCAGCACGCAGGTTCGAAGCTCGCGGCATTGCACGATAGCGCCACTCCGGCAATCGAGGCCGAATCGAGCACGCATCCGTCCATGCTCTTGAAGCGGGTAGTGGAAAAACCGGGCAACTGGCCGCCGCGGCACGCACAGCCGCCGCGATGTCTGTCCTGGATGGTGTTCGGCTTCCGTCCGGAGTGGCGAACCGCGTTTTTGCGACGAACCCTTTCCGACGAGCGGCACAAGCCGCGCGTTCTGCCGCCGAAGGCGCGGCGCGTGGGCCCGTCCACGGAGCCGAAACTATGGAAGCTGCCTCTCGCTCTGAATTCGAGCCTCTGACGCCCGATCCCGTTCCGAGCGAGCCTTACTCCGCGCCCACCCCGCCGAGACCGACCGGACAGGAAGCCGCGGCATCGGTCTCCCCACTCGCTTCACGCACGGCGAGCGCGAGCGGCGCGGCGGCGCCGGTCATGGACCGCGACTTCATCGCGCGCAATCAGATCATCGAGCGCTACCTGTCCGGAAAGCTGCCCATCAAGGGCGCGACGGAGTTCGAGCGCTTCTGCAAGGAGCATCCCGAGCTGCTCGACGAGATCGGCCTTCCGGACCGCGTGAACGCCGGCCTGAGGCTCCTCGAGGCGAGCGGCAAGCCCGAGCCGTGGCAGGAGAAGCCGAAGCACTTCTGGGAGAATCCGCTGCTGCCGGCCGGGCTCGGCCTCGTGGCCGTCATCCTGCTCGTCACGGCCATCGCCTTGGCGCGCAGCCGTGCTGCGCAGAGCCGGACGATCGCCTCGCTCAACGAGCAGATTGCCGAGCAGCCTCTCGAGCCGGCGGCGACCACCCGCACCATTCGTGTGCTGCCGAGCCGCCAGGGCGCATCGTCCGCGCCAGCTGTCGTCATCGGCGGCGGCGGCGGGGAGGCGCAGCTCGCCGACCTGCTGCTCGACCTCTCGCGCTCGCCCTATCGCGAGTACCGCGTCACGATCGATCGGATCGACCAGGGCCGCGTCGAGATGATCAATAACCTCGGGAAGGACTCGAACGGCTACCTGCACCTTGCGCTCAACAGCTCCGCGCTCGGGCCGGGAAACTATCAGTTCACGATCGAGGGGCTGACCTGGCGCGGCGAGCCCGTGCCCGACTCCTGGGTCACGATCGGGATTCAGCACTGAGGCCGTCAGCCCGCGCGCAGCGTGATGAGCGGCGGCTGCGTGACGACCGATCGGGTCGCGAGCCAGCCGCTCAGCGCCACCAGCGCCCCACCGCCTGCCATCCCCACGAGAAATACCGCCGGATCGAATGTGTAGGGCACCTGCAGCACGCGCGAGGCGACAAACGATCCCGCGAGCGTTGCGCCTCCGGCCGCAAGCACCCCCGCGAGCAGCCCGACCGTCATGAACTCCGCGAGGACACCCTGCAGCACCGTGCCGGTGCTCGCTCCGAGGGTTCGAAGCATGGCGCTCTCGTAGCGGCGCTCGTCACGGCTTGCCTGCACGGCGGCGAGCAGCACGGTAAGCCCGGCGAACAGCGTAAAGGCAAAGACGCTCTGGACGGCGAGGATCGCCTTGTCCATGAGCGTGCGGACCTGGTCGAGCAGATCGTCCACATTGAAGATCGACACGCTCGGGAAGCGGTGCGCGAGCTCGGCGAGCTCCCGCCCCTGCGCCGGATGGAAGTAGGCGCTCGTGAGGTACGTGCCGGCCGCCGCATCGAGCACCCCCGGGGCGAACACGATGAAGAAGTTCGGCTGAAAGCTGTCCCACTTGACATCGCGAATACTGGCGACGGTCGCCGTGAACATCTCACCGCCGATGTCGAAGGTGAGCTGGTCCCCGAGCCGCACGCCGAGGGAACGCTGAAAGTCGGTCGCGAGCGACACCAGCGGCTTCCCGTAATCCTGGGGCGTCCACCACCGCCCCGCGACGACGCGGTTGCCGGTGCCGAGCGCCGCCGACCAGGTGAGGTTCTGCTCTCGGCCCGCAAACCCCTCACCCCGTGCCCGGCGGAATCGCCGCATCTCGACCGGCAGGCCGTCGATCGCCGTCAGCCGCCCGCGCAACATCGGCAACACCCGCGTGAGCTTCGCACCGCGGGACTCGAGGAACTGCACGAACGCGTCGCGATCGTTCGGCGGAATGTTGATGAAGAAGTAATTGGGCGCATCCACGGGCAGCGTCCGGCGCCAGTCGTTCTCCAGATCCCGCCGCACGAGGCCGAGCAGCAGCAGAATCATGATCCCGGTGCCGAACGCAACGATCTGCACGAGACTGTCCGCGCGGCGCCGGCTCAAGTTCGCGATTCCGTACCGCCATGCGACGCCCACTCGCCCGCGCAAGCGTCCGGCGGCGAGCACGAGGAGCAGGCCGGCTCCGACCAGCACCAGCGCGAACGCAGTGAGTCCGACGAGAAAATCGCGGAACAGTCTCAAGTCCCGCACCGCCCAGTAGATGAGGACGATCACGGCGGCCGCCGCAGGTCCGAAGGCAAGCAGCAGAAGCGGGGGAGGAGGGCCCACGTCGCGCCGCAGAACGCGGATCGGCGGCACACGCCCGAGCTGCAGCAGCGGCGGCAGCGCGAATCCCGCGAGCACGGCGATCGCTGCGAGGAATCCCATGCCGAGCGGCGCAAGACCGGCGGGCGGCAGCTCGGTGTTGATCAGTCCCCGCAGGACGTGCAGCAGCCACTCCTGCGCCGTAAAGCCGACCGCCGAGCCGGCGAGCGCTGCGACGACCGCGACGAGCAGCAGCTGGATGAGGCTGACGCTCAGCGTGAGCGCTCGAGTGGCGCCCAAGGTCTTGAGCAGCGCGACGGCGTCAAGGTGGTGGCGAACGTACTGTCGTGCAGACATCGCCACGGCGATCGAGCACAGAAGCACGCTCACGAGACTTGCGAGCTCCAGGAACCGGCCCGCCCGATCCACGGCATTCTTGATCTGCGGACTCGCCTCGCTGACGTCGCGCAAGCGCTCATCGGGCTGGCTGTGCGCGAGGAGCCACTGGCGGAAGTCCGCGATGTGCGCATGATCGCCAGCGAACAAGGCTGCGTAGCTCGCACGGCTTCCCGGCTGGAGGAGCCGAGTCGCGGGCAGATCGTCGGCATTGAGAATGAGGCTCGGCGCGAGCT